>JANXOP010000450.1 GCA_025357755.1 Kofleriaceae bacterium
ACGATGATGCCGTAGAGCCCCGCGGCGATCGCCTCGGTCTGGAGTACGGGATACTTCAAGGCCTCCCAGCCGGCACGCAGTACGCCGACATGGATGTAGTCGACATCGACCTTGAGCTCGATGCCGAGCATCTTGAACTGACCCTGGCAGTTCGCGATGCGCCGGGAGATGCCCCGGTCCGCGAGATAGCCCTCGACGGGCGTCCAGCAGGACGTACCGTCGAGATCTTCGAGCAGGACCTTGCCGTCTTTATCTTTTGCGAGCGACGGCGAGATCGTCACGTCGACGGGCGTGCCATCACGCAGCACGGTGATGACGACGCTATTCGCGTGCTTGACGCGATTGCGTAGCGAGTCTTTCGGATCGGCGTGGAACTGCGTGCCGTCGGCGGCGATGTAGTCACCCGCGGCGATGATCGGTTTGTGATCGACCGCGACGATCCGGTCCTCGGGCATCAACTTGCCGACGGCATCGTAGCCGGGCGTGGTCCGGTTGACGCCGTAGAACGCGTAGTCGCTACGCACGCCGTGGCACTGGTACAGCAGCAGCGCGAGCACGAACGCCGAGAGATAGTTCGTGGCCGGCCCCGCGAAGATCGTGACGAAGCGCTGCCACGCCGGCCGATTCGGATAGGCGAAGCGGTCCTCGGGATCGACTTCCTCGGCGATGTTCATGCCGCGGATCTCGACGAAGCCGCCGAAGGGAATCGGCGCGAGCTGGAAGACCGTGCCGGACTTCTTCGATGTGTGCTTCAGGATTCCTGGCCCGAAACCGAGGCTGAAGCGATCGATCTTCATCTTGCACCAGCGTGCGACGAAGAAATGGCCGCCCTCGTGGACCACGATCAGGAAGGCCAGCGACAAAATCGCGAGGACGTAATACATGCCGCAGCTAAAGCATAGCAGCGGATGAGGCGAGTGCTCGCCTAGCGACGGGCAAAGGCGCGGAAGCGGCTGACCGCGCTCTTGGCGACGGAGCCGTTGGTGCCGGAGACGCGAATCGAGAGGTGACGGACCGCGAGACGCTTCTGGAGACGGCGGTGCATCGCGGCGCCGAGCAGGCGGGCGCCGCGGAACGCGACGAGGGCGCGGACGCGATGCGCGATCGTCCAGCGACCGAGCGCGACTTCGGCATCGCCTTGGTTGGCGAGCAGGCGGCTGATCGCTTCACCGACACCGTCGAGCGAGGCGGCGACGACATCGGGCGTGGTGACGAACAGGAGCGTGCCTTGCGCGCGCGCCGCACCGACATCGACGCCGCGGCCGCGGCCCGAGGCGTGCGTGACACGAACCTCCGGCACTTCGGCGCGGAGCAGAGCGAGGACCGCGTGCGAGTTGTCGCCCGAGTCTTCGTCGATCGCGAGCAGCTCGAAGGAGACGCCGAGGTTGCGGAGGTATTCGGCCGTCCGTTTGACGGCGATACCCAGGGCCTCCTCGTCATCTCCGAACGGCAGGATGACGGAGACGTCGAACCGGGGACTATCGGGCATCAAGTCCCCAGATTTAGCAGCAACCGTGCCGTTACGTCTCGGTCACCTAAGCCACGGAACGCCACGTCATTGCAGCAGGTTAGCCACACGGTGGTCCGACCGTATGCGAAGCATTTTACGCACTGCAGCGGTTTAGCGTATCGGCGCGTGCGCGAGTAGCCGTTCAGTGACGCGGGTCCAACCGCGCGAGGCAACGCTGGCGCGGAGGTCGTCCGGGTTCGGTGCGTGTGCCAGGACCTGGTCGATCGCGACCGCGAGGGCGCGGCAATCGTCGGGCGGTACCAGGGTGACCGGGAGCTCGCGCAGGCCACCAACCCGGGACGCGATCACGGGCACGCCCGCCGCGAGCGCTTCGAGTGCGACGAGTGGCGTGCCCTCGGTGCGGCCGTTCGCCAGGATGCGGCTCGGGATCAACACGATCGACGTGCGAGCGAGCAGCGCGTCGCGTTCGGTCGTGGTGATGTCGCTCGCGATCACGAGCTGCGCGGGGGTGGTGACGTACGGCATCGCGGCGCGCGCGACGTCGATCCCTTTGATCGGGACGGGGCGCGCGATCACCGCGAGGGTGGGCGGGGTCGTGGCCGACGCGGCGATCCTCGCGAAGTGCTCGAGATCGACGCCCATCGGCTGGACGATCGCATCGGTGACGTTCGCGATCGCGCGCAGGTCCTCGCTGACGAATGCGATCCGCGCGCCGCGCAACCGGAGGAGTGCGAGCACCGGCTGCAACAGGTGGAGGCGCGCGAGCGTGTGGACATCTCCTCCGTGGGCGATCGCGAGCAGCGGCACGCGTGACGGCAGGGCGGCGAGCGCCGACGGTGCGAGCCAGTGCGCGATCGCGAGATCCCACGAGTGTGCGCGCTGGACGACCCGCGCAGTCAGCTTCGCACTGAACGCGAGTGCACCCGCGAGCGTGCGCACTCCGCCACGCTCGAGTAGCTCGGGCGCGCCGCCGCGATAGAACAGCGGCTCGTCGGCGCCCGCCGCGATCACCTCGACGGTGTGGCCGAGCGCGCGCAACGCCTCGACCTGTGCGGCGACGAAGTTGCCCGCGGGGTCGCCGGGATATCTCGGGTACGACGTCGTGATGACGCCGATGATCATCGGGCGCGGCGGAATGATTCGGCCGCGAGCCGCGAACCCCACGAGCGCAGCAGCACGTACGGAATCGGGTGGAGTGCCGTCGAGAAGTTGATGCCGCTCTTCCAGTGCTGACCGTAGATCGGGCGCACGGCGACGTCGGCGACCCGCGAGCCAGCGACGTGGAGGCGCGAGAGCAGATCGTTCGGATAGCCGTAGCGCGTCCACATCACATCGAGATCGAGGCGCGAGAGCGCGTCGCGATGGATCGCGGTGTAGCCGCACTGGGAATCGAACACGTGGCGATAGCCGCTCGTCACCTTCGTGGCGGCGCTGAGCAGCACGTTGCCGACGATCCGCGCGGGCGGCATCTCGGTCCACACGTCGGGATGGAGGAAGCGGTTACCCTTGACGTAGTCGGCGGTGCCCGCTGCGATCGGATCGAGGAGCGCGGGCATGTCGCGAGGATCCATCTGGCCATCTCCGCCCATCACGACGGCGACGTCGAGCCCGGCCTCGAGCGCGTGACGATAGCCGGTCGCGATCGCCGCGCCGACCCCACGGTTTTCGCGGTGACGGACCACGACGACCTCGGGAGTGACGCGGGCCCGCGCCGACGTGTCGTCGTGCGAGCAGTCGTCGATCACGAAGATCTTGTCGACGAATTCGGGAATCGTTGCGACGGTCTTCGCGATCGCACGGGTCTCGTTGAAGGCCGGAATGACCACGCCGACGCGGAGCTCGCGATACATCGCGGGCGGTTTTACACCAAAGCTGTCAGGGGACCGTGCTACTTCGAAGCTATACGGGGTGGATTTCGTCCCGAACTACTAACGCAGGCAGGCACTCATGGCTGGTGGAGTTAACAAAGTCATTCTCGTCGGCAACCTCGGCGCCGATCCGGACATGCGGTTCACGCCGAGTGGCCAGGGCGTTTGCGAGCTTCGCGTCGCGACCAGCGAGAGCTGGAACGACAAGAACGGCCAGCGCCAGGAGCGCGTCGAATGGCATCGCATCGTCGTGTGGGGCAAGCGCGCCGAGGTCTGCTCGAAGTATCTCTCGAAGGGCCGCCAGGTCTACGTCGAGGGTCGGATCCAGACTCGCACGTACGACGATAAGGACGGCAACAAGCGCTACATCACGGAGGTGATCGCGAACGACGTCCAGTTCCTCGGCGGTGGCAAGGGCGAAGGCGGCGCGGCCGCAGGCGCTGCGGGCGGCAAGTCACGCGATGACGGTCCGCCGCCTCCGAGCGATGTCGACTTCGGTGGTACCGGCGGTGGCTTCGGTGGTGGCGGCGGCGGTGGCGGCCCCGACGACGACATCCCGTTCTGATCGCCAGCTGAGTCATGCGCCAGCGCAGAGGCCTGTGGGCCAACGCCGATTTCATGCGGCTGTGGGTCGCGCAGGCGGTTAGCGCTTTCGGGTCGCGGATCACGCGGACGGCGTTGCCGATCATCGCGGTGGCGACGCTGCACGAATCCGAAGGCATCGTCGCCTTCCTCGCGGCGATCTCGCTCGCCCCGGCCGCGGTGCTCTCGCTGTTCGTCGGCGGGTTGGTCGATCGCTCGAAGAAGCGTCGGCTGCTCGTGATCGCGGATGTCGCGCGCGCCGCGGTGATCCTCTCGCTGACGATCGCGTGGGCGTGGGGGGTCTTGTCGATCGTGCACGTGTGCATCGTCGGCGCGGTCGTCGGGGCGGCGAGTGCGTTGTTCCAGATCGCGGATGTCGCCTACCTGCCGGCGGTGGTCGATCGCGGCCAGCTCGCCGAGGGCAACGCGAAGTTGCAGACCACCGAGGCCTTCGCCGAGATCTCCGGACCGGCGAGCGCGGGCGTGTTGATCGCCGCGCTCGGCGCACCGATCGCGGTCGTGATCGATGCCGCGAGCTACGTGTGGTCGGCGGTGATGCTCGGGCGGATTCGTGCCGTCGAGCCGCCGGCCGGTCCCGACACCGCCACGGTCAGCATGTCGACGAGCATGTGGCAGACCACGAAAGATCTGAAGGTCGGCATGCGCGCGGTTTTCGGCAACGCGCTCGTGCGGCCGGTGGTCGTCGCGCTGATCATCTGGACCGCGTCGTACGGGTTCTTCGCGGCGCTCTACACGCTGTTCTGCTTGCGCACGCTGGGCCTGTCACAAGGCACGTTCGGCTTGATCATCGCGATGGGTGGCGTGGGCTCGATCATCGGTGCGAGTCTGGCGCGCAGGCTCGCGAGCTCGATCGGCGTCGGGCCGACGATCGTCTTGTCCTCGGTGATCGTGTCGCTGAGCGGGCTGTGCATCCCGCTCGCCCGCGGTTCGCACGTGATGGTGATCGGCTTGCTCGTCGCCCAGCAGCTGATCGGTGACGGGCTCTCGGTGGTGTTCAACATCCACGCGATCACGCTGCGCCAGACCGTGCTGCGGCGCGAAGTGCTCGGTCGCGCAAACGCGGCGATCACCGCGTGCATCACGGGAGTCGTGCCCTTCATGGCGATCGCCGCCGGCCTCGTGGCCTCGGCGACCTCGATTCGCTTCGCGATCTGGATCGGCCTCGTGATCCCGCTGAGCGTGCCGTTCGTGCTGTGGCCGCTCCGCAAGATCAAGCAACTGCCCTCGTCTGACCTCCATATCGAGTCGGCCTCCGAGACGCTGCGCGGGTCCTGAGAGACCCGCCTCCGTCGGTGGTTGGGTCTAGCCGCCACCCGGTGTGTGCCCTGGGAGCCGAATTCGTGCGACCGCACGCTGGCGCGATGCTCGCACTTGGGCACCCGATGACGCGCTTCGATCGAACCTGGGAACCGTTCGTGGTGGTGATCCTGTTCGCGGTGATCTTCATCGGCACCTTGTGCTCGCTGCGCTAGGCCAGCAGACAAGATCGGAAGACCAGACACGGCTCGGGTCTCCGCAAGCGAGATCGTGCCGAGCACGCCGCTTGTTCGAACGCGGGCCGTGCATCGGCGCCGTCGAACCCAGCCGTCCCCCGCGTGGGAAGGCCGAGTCGAGCCGTGCCCCGGGCTGGATCCCGAAACGCTCGATCCAATAGCGACGCGTTGCACGCCACGCGAGAGCACCAACGCACTGCTGGCTTCGGTCAAGAGATGGAGGTTGTTCGAGACCAACATCGAATCCAACAGACCTTGTGAATCCTTGCGACGCAGCTCACACGCGATCGCCGGGACGTTCGTGACCCGGATTGCGCGCGCCGCCGAGTCTTTTTCGTTCCGGTCGTAGGTAGGAACTTTCTGCTCCGGTATGCAGGGCGCAGCCGAACGACGATCTTCCGGAGAGCAGCATCTGTAGTAACGATCGAGTCGGCGATGTACGAACCGCGTGCGTGCGAGCGGGGCAGCGCATCCTCGTGGGCCGTCGGACGTTCGGTTCGCGCCCCACGGGGCCGTCGATGTCTGGATCACGTTCGATCCGCGCCCCACGGGCTGTCGATGTCCGGATCACGTTCGATCCGCGCCCCACAGGGACGTTCGAGCTGCGATGTCTGGATCACGTTCGATCCGCGCCCCACGGGGG
>JANXOP010000028.1 GCA_025357755.1 Kofleriaceae bacterium
CGAGGTGACCGTGCCCGCGCAGCGGCTCGCACCGACCGCACACCGACCCTCGTTCGCGGCCCCACCTGCGCCGATCCCACCGCCGCATCCCCGCATGCTGCAGATACCACCGCCGTTCCAGCAGCCCTATCCGCCGCCGCCGCTTCACCCGTATCCCCCGCCGCCGGATCTCACGCGCCCGCAGCGCTATGCCGTGCCCGCGCCACCGCGAAATGGCCTCCGGTCCTGGGTCGTGATCATCGTGATCCTCCTCGTCGCGGGAGCGGTGGCGATCGTGGTCGCGATGTCGGGGCCGAATGTCGCTGCCGGAAAGTAGTGTCATTCCTGAACAATTGTTGGGGGTGGGGGTATAGACACCAGGCGGTGTGGCGGCTAACATGTCCACGCTGTGGGCCGGGCCCGCGGCGTTCACGATGACTAAGGACCGGTCGAACGTCACTGCGCTGCTGGATGACTCGCCAGCGTACTCGCGCCAAACCGCGGGCGGGATCTTCGTCGTGATCAAGGGTCCCGATCGAGGCGAAGCGGCGCGGTTGAGCGCCGAGACGCCCACCGCTTCGTTCGGCTCCGGTCCGCAATGCAGCCTGGTGCTCACCGACAAGACGGTGTCGCGCAAGCACCTCGAGGCCCAGCTGGTCGGCGACGAAGTCATGATGGTCGATTGCAACTCGACCAACGGTTCGTTCATCCAGGGCTCGCGGTTCGAGAAGATCTCGATCGGCTTCGGCTCGGAAGTGAAGCTCGGCCGCACCGTCCTCAAGTTCCTGCCCGATGAAGAGATCGTCGAGCCCGAGCCTTCGAACCAGAGCGCGTTCGGCTCGATCGTCGGTGGCGACACGAAGGTGCGCCAGATGTTCACGTTGCTCGAGGACGTCGCCGCGACGAACGCGACGGTGCTCATCGAGGGCGAGACCGGCACCGGCAAGGAGCTGATCGCCGAAGAAATCCACAACCACTCGCCGCGCAAGGACGGACCGTTCGTCGTGTTCGATTGCGGCTCGGTGCCGCGCGAGCTGATCGAATCGATGCTGTTCGGTCACGTCAAGGGCTCGTTCACCGGCGCGATCACGGATCGCCGGGGCGCGTTCGCCGAGGCGCATGGCGGCACGATCTTCCTCGACGAGATCGGCGAGATGGCGCTGGACCTCCAGCCGTCGCTACTCCGCGTCCTCGACAAGCGCGCGGTCCGCAAGGTCGGCTCGAACACGTACGAGAAGATCGATGTCCGCGTCGTCGCGGCGACGAACCGCGACCTTCGCGCGGAAGTCGCGAAGAAGGCGTTCCGCGAGGACTTGTACTATCGCCTCGCGGTGATCCGCGTGAGCGTGCCGCCGCTGCGCGAGCGCGGCACCGACATCCCGCTGCTCATCCAGCACTTCGTCAACGGTTTTGGGCCGCAGCTGACCGTGACGCCCGACGACATGGCCAAGCTCGTGCGCCACAGCTGGCCAGGCAACGTCCGCGAGCTCCGCAACGTGATCGAGCGCGCGTGCCTGCTGGCGCGTGGTTCGTCGATCAACCTCGAAGATGCGTTCACCTCCGAAGCGGCTCCGTCGCTCGGCATTCGCACCGACCTGCCGTTCAAAGAGGCAAAGGGTCAGCTCGTCGAGATGTTCGAGCGCGAGTACATCGAAGATCTCATGCGCCGTCACAAGATGAACTTGTCGGCGGCGGCGCGCGAAGCGCAGATCGATCGCAAGCACCTCCGCGAGCTCATCCGCAAGTACGGTCTCGACCCGCGCCAGAAAATGGGCGAGGGCGAGGCCGCTGAAGACACCGACGATTAAGCCGCGCGCGCGGCGAGGAGCTCGCGCGCACGCGTCGCGTAGATCGAGCGAATGCCGCTGGTCGCAGCGAGCTTCAAGTGAGCCTCGGCGCCGGCAGGATCGCCGGCTTCGTGTAGATACAGGCCACGCCAGTAGTGCTCGATCGCGCGCGTGCGCTTGCCGTGCAGCACGAGCCCCGTCCCGCTCGCTCGCACCACGGTCTTCGCGGCGGCGTCGAGCGTGGCGCCGAAATCGAACGCGGCCTTGGCTGCGATCGGATCGCCACCGCGCAGCAGCAGCAGCGCGCTGATCGCATCGTCGTACTTCCACTTGCGGATCGAGCGCGACACCGACCACTCGACGCGCGTCCGCTCGAGGTCGCGCGCGAGATGGAGCAGCGTGGTCGCGCGCAGCGACGTGACGAGGTGGCGTTGCAACGAGGCGCCCTGTGTCGCGATCGTCTCGAGCCGCTCGAGACACTCGTCGAACAAGCCTTCGTGGTGGGCCGCGCCGGCCGCGTTGTACGCGAGCCCGAACTTCGCCGATGGCAACTGGAACCGCGCGAGGCCTCGATCGGCGAGTGCCCGCGCGCCCGCGTAGTCTTCGAGCAAATACAATCGCGCGACCTTGCCGAGCACGCGCGTCTGCGCGATCAGCACGAGCGTCACCGCGATCACGAAGCATCCGATACCGACGATCACCACGCCACAGCCATCGCACGAACGGCGCCAGCCGCCAACCGCGGAATCAGTTGTCGACGCGTACGCGGTAGCTGAGCCGCTCGTCCGCGACGTTGACATCCCACTTGCGGCGGGTTTCGGTCACGAGGTCGTAGACCTCGACGGTGTGCGGCCCGACGGTCGTATCGATGCGCTCGCTCGGGCAGGTCATGCCGGTCGGCTTACCGTCGACGAAGATGTAGTAGCGCGCCTTGTCCTTGCACTTGATTACCTTGATCCCGGCGCGCCCACCGGTCGGCGTCACGGGCTTCAACGGGATCGCGAACGTGCCGTGACCATCCACTTCGGCGACGTAGAGCTCGTGCCCGGGGAGCAGCAACGCCATCGTGTGACGATCGGCAGAACCCGAGAGCTTCACCGGCGTGACGCCCTGATCGGCACCATCGATGAAGACGCGTGCACCGCCGGGCGTCGACGCGATCGCGAGCGAGTCGGAGCTCGCCGTCGGGGTCGCCACGGGTTTTGCGTTGCTCCCTGCACCCGAGCCGACCTCGGCAACGGCCGCACTGCCATTCGATCCGGTCTTCGATCCTGCGGATCCTGCCGATCCTGCCGATCCTGCCGCGACCGCGCTGCCCTTCGAACCGTTCGCCGCATCGAGCGGCGCGTTCGTCACGACCGCGTTCGATCCAAGCTTCGCGCTGCCCTTGGCAGAGCCTGCGGCCACGGTGAGTTGCGGTTCGTCCGACGCTTGTTGCATCTGCCACGCGACCACGCCGCCGCCGCCGCCGAGGACGACGAGCGCACCGATTACGAGGGGCCAGCGCGACCTCTTGACGGCCTTACCCGCCTGGCTCGGCAGCGCGAAGTTCGGCGCGCTGCGGTGACGTGGCGGTGGCGGAGGGAGCCCTTGCGCCGGCGAGGCGAGCGCGACCTCCATCGGAGGCGGCTGCGTCACGTGCGAGCCGCTCGTCGGAACCTTCGGTGGTTGGATCTCGTACGTCCCACTCGGCACCAGGCTCGGTGGCGAAGGACTGAGCGCGCGCGATGGCGGGCTGATGCGCCCGATGCCGAACAGCGTCGCGCTCGGATTCGGGCCGCTCTTCTCGGCGAGGACGGGCGGCGCTTCTTCGCCGACCACTTCGATCGTGCCGCGCGTGTGCGCCTCGAGCTGGAGCTCGACGAGCGGATCTTCGTCGCCGCTCCTGCGCTTGAGGTCCTGCGCGAGGGCAGGGGGCATCTGGTTGGTTGCCATGTCGCGCTGGAACGGTGGCGAGGTCGTCGGCGGTCGGCCGCGCCCTTCGGCTCCATCGCGCCCATCGCGCCCATCGCGCCCATCGGGTTGCTCGCCGATGATCTCGCCGATGATCTCGATCGAAGGCGACGTGGACGTCGGCTCCGCTTCGAACGCCTGGCGTTGCACGAACGGCATCAAGCCACCACGTGCGTGGACCTCGGGCAACACGTCGTGCGGCGCGGTCGGCGGATCGTCGATGATGTCGGTGACCTTGGCCTTGGCTTCGAGCGGCGCACGCGGTCCCGAGCGGGGCAGGGGCGTCGCGAGATCGGAGAAATCAGACTCCGCGCGCACGTACTTGCCAGGACGTGTTTGCTCGTCGAGCGAGCCCCCAAATTCCTGGGACGCGAGCAGGAGCTGGTTCAGCTTGTCGTCGTCACCTGGCAGGGTCAGGACATCACCCTCGGAGATCGGCCGACGGACGTCCGCGACGTGAGCCTCGAGGCCGGGGCGGGTCGCATCGGCATCGCTGGGCGCACGTCCTGGTGCACCGAGCCCGGGAATGGGTCCGACGAGCTTCTTCACGGGCCGGCCGAACTTGTCGTGGTCTCCCGGATCCGGTTCGCGAATCGGTGGTGGTGCCGAGCCCGGCTTGGTCTGACGCAGGCTCGGGATCGCGCCGGTCGCTGGGCCGGCCTTGCCGATCTGCGGAACGATCGAAGGGATGGGGCCGCCGAGCGGCTGGGTCTTCTGTGGCGGCTTGATCGGCGGGATCAGCGAAGATGGCTTCTTGCCGGCGCTCGGCAGGCCGAGCATCGTGCCGGCATGGAGCGCGCTCGGCGACGGGATCGGCGGTACCGCCGGCGGCGGTAGGCCGGGCATCGTCGAGGTCAGCCTCGGCAGCTCCGGCACCGTCGAGCTCGCGTCGAGGTTCGGCGTGGGTTGCGTGGGGCCAACGAGCGCAGCAGGGCGGGCGATCTCGAGATCCGGACGCACGAACTCGGTGGTCGCGACGCCTTCGGGCGCGTCGGACATCTCGAGCTCGAGATCCTGCAGCCGTGGACGTGCGGGTGTCGACGTCGGCGTGAGGTTGAGCGCGACCATGCCGGAGAGCTCGCCCTCGTTCATCGCCGCGTGACGATCGAGCGTGGCCTTGACCTGCGCGCCGATATCTTTGCGCGTGCCCGGCACGGGCGCGACACGCAGTGCGGCATCGAGGGCATCGGCGAACGCCCGCGCATCGGGAAACCGTTCGAACTGCGAGCGCGCGAGGCAGCGCGCCAGCACGCGCACGATCGGACGCGGCAGCGGAGGCTCGGCCGGTGGCCCGGCGAGGATCGCCTGCGCGATCGCTTGCGGTGAATCGCCGAAGAATGCGCGCTGACCGGTGACGAGCTCGTACGCGATCACTCCGAGGACGAACACGTCCGTCGCGGCACTCGTTGCTTCACCCGCGAGCTGTTCGGGGGCGAGGTAACCGATGCGTTGTGCGAGCCGCTGCAGCTCGACAGGTCGCCCGGTGATCGTTGCCGCGAGGATCCCGAAATCGGTGACCTTGACGTCGCCATCGCTCGTCACTATCACGTTCGTCGGCGAGAGCCCGAGATGCGAGAGACCGCGACCGTGTGCGTAGCCGACCGCGCGCGCCGCTTGCGAGATCAGCGCGAGCGAGCCGCCGGCGGAAAGGGCGCCACCGCCGAGCTTTGATTCGGCGAGCATGCGCATGACATCGAGCCCGGCGACGAGCTCGACCGCGGTGAAGGTCTGGCCCTGCGCGACGCCGAACTCCGACATCCGCGCGATCCGCGGATGCTCGAGCGATCCGTACGCACGCGCGGCCGCCGACAGCGCCTGGGCAGCGGCGGGCACCGCGGTGAGCTCCGGCGAGAACCGCTTGATCGCGAACTGCCGCTCGAAGCCGGCGACGCCGAACACTTTGGCGCGCGCGACCGAGCCATTGGGACCGCCGCCGATCGGCTCCAATAGCTGGTAGCGCCCCACACGCTCGGTCGACGAATCCTGCACCGCGGCCCGAGTTTAGCCGACCAGACCCCGTGACGCGGTGCGTCGAACAACGATCATTTGTTGCCTGCCAGTGGCCGACCGCCCCGCTAACTTGCTCTCGCCGTGGAACACTGGCACCAACGATCCAATGGCGAAGAAGCCTGGCGAGAGAGCGACGACTGAGGCACAGGACAAGGCGGACGATCAGACCGCGCCGGTCCTCGTGAAGCGTGAAGATGGCGAGCCCGACCCGAAAGGGACGGACAACACGGCGCCGGTGGAGTCCAAGGATCTGCCACGCCACGACGAGCCGACGCCTGTCCCCGTCGAGGGTCGCGCCAAGACCGAGACCGTCTCGATGGCGCCGAACCTCGGCCGACCACCCGAGATGCCGACGACCACGGCACCTCCGCCGCTCGCGCTCGGCGATGTCGAGGACCCGACCCACATGCCCGGTCCACGCGACATCCCGGGTGGCGAGCCTGGCGATCGTGCGCCGGCACCCGGTCGCGTGCCGCCCGGAGATTCACGATCCCTGCGCAAGACCGACGAGTTCGCGCTGATCTATCGCCTCGGTACCTACGTGATCAGCCGCTATGGCGCGATGGGCACGCGAGGTCAGTGGCGGGTGGTCGAGTATCCGACCTCGTCCTCGGCATCTCACTCGTACGCGAAGGAATGTTCGCGGTTCGTCTCGGAGGGCTTCTCGGACTATCGTGGTTGAGTTGAGCGACGACAAGAAGCGCAAGGAGCGTTCGTGGCTGCTGCGCTGGGCGCTCGAAGCGCCGAGCCGATGGCTCGGTCGGCGGAGCGGTATCGGTCAGGACATGACCGGCGGCGCGGACGGGCTCTCCTATCTCCGTCACCTCGTGCGTGGCAACCGGTTGCGTCGGCGCGACGTTTTCGGCGAGGCCACGCCCTCGTCGCCACCGGTGCTGTTGATCCACGGCTTTCTCGGAACGCGTGGCTCGATGTACATGCTCGAGCGTCGGCTCGTCGAGGATGGATTCGTCGTCGTGTCGTTCAACATCGGCACGCTGAACGTGCGCGACATCCGGCGCTCCGCGTTCATGATCCATCGCAAGATCGAGCGGATCTTGGCGCAGACTCCTGCGCAGAAGATCGACATCATCGGTCACTCGATGGGCGGCCTGATCGGGCTCTATTACATCAAGAAGCTCGGCGGCCACGCGCGGGTCCGCAAGCTGGTGATGATGGGGACGCCGGCGCGCGGGACCTGGGCGGCCCTCGCTGGGGTGGTGACGCTGGGCCTGTGGTCGACCTCCTCCTGGCAGCTGCTCCCTCGGAGCCGGTTTCTGGACGAGCTCCACCAGGGCCCGATTCCTCCGGGAGTCGAAGTCGTGACCATCGCTGCAGCCCGCGATTGGGTGGTCCCACTCCAGACCACCCGTCTCGTGGGTGCGACCGCCATGACCGTGCCTCTGGGCCATTCCAGCCTGGTCGTTTCGGAGGAGGTCTACCGGCGTGTCGTCAACACGCTGAGGCCGCCCCACGAAATTACGTACGAGGACATCCCGGCGACCGATTGATCCGGGCCGTTTGCTTGCGCCTCCAACGTATTGAGCACTAGAATTTTCGAGTCCTTGCGCACATGAACGACCGTCCTCGCTTCGCACTGCGCTTCATCTCGGGCAAGTACCAGGGAGGCGAGTTCCCGCTTCGCATGAATCGGGAAATCATCATCGGCCGGTCTAGTGACCTGGACATGGTGCTCGTCGAAGACATGGTCTCGCGTCGTCACGCGAAGATCAGCTCGACCGACGCAGAGGTCTACATCCAGGACATGGGCTCCACGAACGGGACGTTCGTGAACGGCGAGAAGATCGCGGGCCGCGCGTTGTTACACGAAGGTGATCGGATCCTCGTAGGCACATCGATCATCAAGGTCGTCGCGGTCGAGGGAGCGGTCGCCCAGCAGAGCGAGGCCGAGGCCCGGCGTCGGCTCGAGGCCGGGGCGCAACAGCGCCAGGCCACCCAAGGGCGCCCGATGTCGGGCGTGATCGAAGAGATTCCGTTACCCGACCTCCTCCAGCTCTTGTCGACGAGCCGCAAGTCCGGCGTCCTGACGATCAACAACGGAGTCAGCCTCGGCAAGATCTACCTCCGCAAGGGGCAGCTCTACTTCGCCACGATCAACGACGACTTCTCGGTCTCACCGCAGAAGGCGATCTACCGCATGCTGACCTGGGCGACGGGCACGTTCGAGCTCGAGCCGGGCGGCGAGATGCAGGTGATGGACGAGATTCAAGAGTCGACGGAGGGCCTCCTCATGGAGGGCGTCCGCCAGCTCGACGAGTTCCAGCACCTCAAGAAGCAGCTTCCGCCGCTCGGGTCGCCGCTCGCCGTGCCGACCCCGCTCGCGGGCAAGCTGCGCGAGCTGAGCCCCTCGGAGCTCGATACGTTCCAGCTCGTCCTCGACCACGGCCAGCTTCAGAAAGTCTTGGATAACTTCCCGGGCACGGATCTCGACGCAGCGCAGAACATCATCGGGTTGATGAAGCGCGAGTTTGTCGTCGTCCCATAAGCGCTACACTAGAGGCGATGTCTCCGTCGCTAGGGGGAATCGAAATCGAGATGATCGAGGATCGGCGGCTCTGTTCGCCGTATCGAGGCGTCGTCGGTCGCACGCTGATGCGCCTGATCGTGCGCCGCGAGCGCCTCACGAAGATCGAGGTCGATGATGCGAGCGTCGAGGTCAGCGACGACTCCGGAGCCTTCTCGCTCAGCGGTATCGACGCGCTATTCGTCGTCGAGCGCCAGCCACCGCGCTGGTGCTTCCTCACGTGGTACGGCGTGTTCGCTCGCAGGCACGGCCGCGGCGATCGCCTGATCTTCGAGACTCCCGACGGCAAGCTCGCGCGCTTCATCGAGCGGCGGATCGAGCAGCAACTGGGGCTGCGTGACGTACCGATCCGCGGCGAAGTCCGCTGCGGATAAACGAGCGCGTTACATGTGGTACGCCTAGCCCGTGAGCACGATCCGCGAGGCTGCATCGGTGATCCTGCTGCGCGAAGCGCCCAGCGGGTTCGAAGTCTTCCTGTTGCGTCGCCATCGCAGCGCGAGCTTCATGGCCTCGGCGTACGTGTTCCCGGGCGGCGCCACCGAAGAGGGAGAAGACGCCAGGACCGCAGCGGCGCGCGAGCTGTTCGAAGAAGCGGGCGTGTTGCTCGCGCGCGATAGCGGCGCGCAGAACGAGACCCTGCAGGTGCGCTCGCAGGATTCGCTGCGCCAGAAGGTCCTCGGCGGCACACCCGCAGCCGCCGTGCTCGAGCTCGCGGGCCTCAAGTGGGCGACCGATGGGCTCGTGCCTTGGTCGCACTGGATCACGCCATCGGTCGAGACCAAGCGGTTCTCGGCGCGGTTCTTCGTCGGAGAATTGCCGGCGGGCCAGACCCCGACGTTCGATGCGACCGAGACCGTCGATCAGGTGTGGGTCACGGCGAGCGATGCACTCACGCGCGCGGCCGAGCTCGCCTTGCCACCACCGCAAGTGCGCACGATGTGGGAGCTCGCGCAGTATCACTCGCTCCAAGAAGTGCTGGCCGCGGCGAAGAAGCGCGCCGAAGAGCCGCATCCGATCATGCCGCGCCTGGCGCCGCCACTCGAAGGCGAGACCGGTCCGTCGCTGCTCCTGCCGTGGGATCTCGACTACAACGATCGCGGCACCGGCGAAGCGACGCCACTCGCGTACAAGCCGTCGTGGGCGGTCGGGCCGAGCCGGTTCAAGTTCAGCGACAAAGAGTGGAAGCACTTCAGCGCGCCGTGACCGAGCTCGAAGCTGAAGGGTTGGTCGTCGCCGGCCTGCGGGTGCCGTACTACGCGGGCGCGATGCACTACTGGCGGGTCCCGCCGGCGCAGTGGGCCGCGTGCTTGCGCACGATGCACGGGCTCGGCTTCACGATCGTCGAGACGCCCGTGCCATGGCGGATCCACGAGCCCGAGGCCGGCGCGCCTGCGTGGGATCACGAGCGCGATCTCCCCGCGTTCATCGAGGCTGCACGCGCCGCGGGGTTGTTGGTGGTGCTGCGCGTCGGGCCGAGCGTGAATGCGGAGCTCCCGGGATATGGCGTGCCCGACTGGGTCCTCGAGGAGCCCGCGGTGCAAGCCCGGACCTCGCGCGGTACGCCGGCATGGCTGCCCGTGCCACCGCGCGCGTTCCCGCTGCCGTCGCTCGCGAGTCGCGCGTATCACGAGCACGTGCGGCGCTGGTATGCCGCGGTCGCGAAGGTCGTCGCGCCCTATCTCGGCGAGACCGTCGTCGCGCTCGGCGTCGATCACGCCGCGGTGCTGCGGCGCGGTGCCTATGATCTCGATTACCACCCCGATGCGCTCGTGTGGTGGGACGAGCACGCGCCGGGCGTGGCCGCGCCGCGAGCGTGGGATCCGGCGAATGCCGCGGTCTGCGCGAAGTGGGTCGGCTTTCAGGACCACTACCTCGCGCGTGCGATGCGCTTGTTCGGCGAGATCCTCGACGAGGTCGGCTTCGCAGGCATCGCGAAATATCACGATACGGAGCTCGCTCAGCATGCGTCGCGCAGGGGCTTCCCGGAGCTCCGGCGTCGCGCAAAGCCGATCGGGTTCGAGGTCGGACTCGGCTTGCAGCCGTGGTACCCGCCGCTCGATCGCACCGATGATCCGCTGCGCGAGCGCGATCAGCTGCTGTCGCTGCTGTCGCAAGGGATGCGCGGCTTCGATCTCGCGATGGCGGTCGAGCGCGAGCAGCACTACGGCGCGGCGATCTCGCTCGACGGCAAGCCCCTGGCCCACACCGCGTGGCTCCAGCCCCTGTTCGCGAGCCTGCACGATCTCGGTTGGCCCGCGCTGCGGCGCACGGTCCCGATCGCGGTGATCGCGACCGAGGCTGACGAGCGCTACGGCCTCGCGAGCTGCGTGATCGATCCGATGACACCGGTGCTCGCGGAGCTGCTCGGCCTCGGTGCGGGTGGTGCGACGGAGCTCGGCCGTGATCCGGCGGCGATCGCCTCGCGCAAGTGGCGGCTCGCCGTGTGTCGCGCGCTCGAGCTCGCCCAGGTTCCGTACGTACTCGTGCCCGAGACCACACCGGTGGCGGACCTCGCCGCCTATCGCGCGGTGATCGTGCCGACGCTCGACCGCCTCGATCGGCACGTGCTCGCGTCGCTGAACACGCTCGCGGAAGGCAAGCAGACCATCTGCGTGATCGGCCCCGCAACACCGGTGCGCGACGAGCTCGAGCGACCGCTGCCGGCGCCGCTCGCGAAGCGGATCGGCAAGCTCAATCCCGGATCGCTCGAGGATCTGCGCGGGCTGGCCGAGGATCTCGTCGCGCTCGCCGGCGAACAGCCGGAGACCTGGCACGTCGAGCGCCCCGACGACGTGCGCACGGCGGTGTTCGTCGATGCGACCGATCAGGCGCGCTGCGTGTTCGTGATCAACGATAACGAGCGAGCGGTCACGGCGGTGGTCTTCGCCGAGGGTTCGTCGCTCCGCGATGCCATCACCGGCGAGATCTTCGCGATCACGAGCGGGCGCGCGCAGCTCGCGATCCACGCACGCGGCGTCCGGATGTTCCGGATCGCCTAACCCTTCTTGTCGACATCGAGCTTCGCGATCTCCTGGCTCACGCGCGTGCCGGCGAGCTCGCTCGCGCGCACGGTCTCGGCGAGCCGGTTCGCGATCCCGACCGCCTCTTCGGCGGAGGCATGCTCGGACATCTCTTCGTAGACATCCCCGACGCGGTCGTCGCGCTGGCGCATCGCCTCGGCGAGCGGCCCGGCTTCACCGGGGAGCTCGACGCGAAGCTCGCGCACGATCATCTGCACCCCCGCCGCGATGGGCAGCGCGAGCAGGGCACCGAGCATGCCGAGCAACGTGCCACCGATCATCAACGAGACGAGGACGAGCGCGGGCGAGAGCCGCAACGTTCGACCGTAGACGCGCGGGACGAGGATCCGGCTCTCGAACTCCTGGTACGCGAACATCGCGCCCGCCACGATCAGCAGGGCGGCCGCGCCTCTGCCCGAGACCGCGGCGATCGCCGGGGCACTCGCGATGTAGCCCCCGATGAACGGAATCACGTCGGTGAGTCCGGCGAACATCGCGATCGCGAGCGCATCATCGACCTTGAACGCGGTGAGCAGCCCGAACGTGAAGATCGTGATCACGACCGACGTGATCAGCTGACCGCGCATGTAGCCGCCGACGATCTTCTTGAGACCGACCATGATCTGCGCGAGCTTGACGTGGTGATGGCGCGGCACGAGCGAGTACAGCACCGCCTGCGCGCGCCGAGGCTCGGCGAGCAGATACAGGGCGAGGAAGATCGTGGTGACGGCGTAGCCGATCGCGGTGAGGATATCGGCGGAGTAACCGAGCAAGGCATCGCCGGCCCGGACGACGAGCGAATCGATCGGCACCGCGCGGATCGATTTCACGAACGGCGTGGCCCACTGGTATTGCCCGAGGAACGCGACCAACTTGCGGCGCTCCGCGGGTGCATTCTCGATGATGTGCTGGAGCTGACCGACGAGCGGCGGCACCGTGAGGAGCAGGACCGCGACGATCGCGAGCGTGACCCCGAGAAAGATCAGCGCGAGCGCGCGCCCCCGACCGAGGCCGCGGCGCTCGAACCATCCGACCAGGGGATCGAAGGTCCCGACCAGGACGAGCGCGACCACGAAGACAACGAACACCGTCCACAGCTGGATCGCCAACCAGACCGCCGCGATCGCGACGAGGATGTAGACCAGGGTCCGTGGACTGAGCTCGACTCTGAGTGAACGCGCCTGGTCTGATTGCACTAGCCGAAGCTACGCGCAGGACCGGTCGGTTCGTCATCATCCGCGAAGTCATTCGGCACGAGCACGGGCCGAGCGTGCCCGGCGCAGCGCGCGACCGCGGTGACCAGCTCGACCGGATCGCACGGCTTCGCGAGGAAGGCCGCCGCACCGATCCGCGCGGAGATCTCCGGCGCGGCTGGCGAGCTCGACACCAAGATGATCGGTGGCGAATCGGGCAAGGAGTTGAGGTTGCGCGCGAGCTCGACCGTACCGCCCCGAGGGTCGTACGCGTCGACAACGATCACGTCGATGCCGCCTTCACTGGCACGCAGGAAGGCTTCGCGGCTCGTAACCGCGGTCAGCACCTCGTGACCTGCATCGCGCAAGAACGATCCGAGGCGCTCGCGCGTCTCCGGATCCGACTCGACGAGAAGGACACTTCCCACGTTTGGAGCGTAACCTAGATCACGTCAGGATTTAGGATTGTTCGGCGGATTCGACTTCCGCTTCGCGCGTTCGTGGCCCTCGGCCCAACCAATCTCTTTGCTCAGTGTCGCCGCATCGTTGATGCGATTTCCGAGGACGACACCGGGAGTAGGAATGTCCGTGAGGAGCAACTCCGCCGTCGCCCGGCGATCGCCGAGGCCGCGAATCTCCGCGATCGCGGCGGAACGGTAGCGCTCGGCCTTGGCGCCGAGCCCGACCTTCTCGCACAGGCTCGCGAGCAACTGCTGGACCCGCGCGGCCCCGAGCCGCGAGCGCACGCGCTGGGCGTGGAACAACGCGGCCTCGGCTAGCCTCAGCGCGCGATACGGATCGCCGCTGGTCTCCACGATCTGCGCCTGCGCGCGGAGCAAGCGCCAGAACGATTCCGGGCCATCGAGCGTGGTGAAGCCTTCCCCGAGCGTCGCGAGATCGATGCACTCGACGAGCTCGCGGTTCGCGCCTTCGGGATCACCATGGCGCATCAGCGCTTGTGCGAGATCGAGGTAGAGGTCGCACACCATGTTCATGTCGCCCGAGCCGATCGCGCGGCCGACCCCTCGACGGAGCGCCGCGATCGAGCCCTCGACGTCGCCTTCGGACAGCGCGAGCGCCGCGTTCGCGCGATCGATCATCGCGACGAGAGCCTGCGCGCTCGACCAACCACGTGCCTCGGCGAGGATGCCGCGCGCGAGCGCCGTATCGCCGCGCGTGCGCAAGACATCGGCGAGCTTGACCGAGAGCGCGACGAACTGCTTCTCGGCGCCATCCTCGATCTCGCCGGATTGCACGGCGACGCGCACCGCGACGAGCGCGCGATAGTAGAACTGGCCGGCGCCGACGTCGTCGAGCTGCGCGGCGGCGTGATCGCCTGCGCGGCGCAAGAGATCGATCGCTTCGCGCGGATGACCGGCAAGATCGTGGTGGTGCCCGAGCAGGGCATCGTCGTGCGACAGCTTCGCGGTCGCCGTCGCGGCATGCGAGTGCAGCGAGCGCCGCACGTCGGCCGGTGTCGCATCGTAGACAATCTCGCGCACGAGCCGGCTCGTGAACGTGAGCTGGCCCGAGGGGTCGCGCCCCAGCAGGCCGTGGCTCTCGGCATCGGCGAGGCCGGGATCGAGGATCTCGATCGAGATCATCGCACGCAGCGCATCGAGTTGCGGCTCGATGCCGAGCACGGCGGCAGCCTGCAACACGTCGCGGGTCGAGCGCGCGAGCATCGACAGCCGCGCGGCGATCAAGTCGGGGAGCGAGACCTTGGTATCCTCGGCCTTGCCGCCTTCGAGCAGGTAGCGGACCACGTGATCGACGTGACCCGGATACGCGCGCGTGGTCTCGAACAGCTGCTGCACCGACGGCGAGCCGCGCATGCCGTTCGCCGTGATCGCCTTGACGATCGCTTCGAGATCCACGGCATCGAGCCCGCCGAGCTCGACGCGCGTGACCGCGGCGGGCCATTGCTCGCCGAACGTGGTGCTCGCCGTCATCACGATCGGCGGCAGCGTCAGGTCGTGCGCTTCGGTCGCGCGACGCAGGATCTCGAGGCTCGGGTGATCGAAGCGATCGATGTCTTCGCAGACGATGGTAGCGGGAGCGGTGATCGCCGCCCGCTCGAGCGCGCGCAGCGCCGACCACACCATCTCGCGGCGACGGACTGGCGCCTCGAGCTCGAGCAGCGTGGTGGGATGACCGAACAGTTGCGCGATGCCCGGGACATCGCGCTCGTTGAGCCCGAGCGCGAGGATCGCGTTGCGCAGATCGAGCTCGCTCGCGACGGGCGGCAGCTGCAGCACGGCGGCGAGCAGCGAGCGAATCGGGTAGTAGGGCGCCGCGAGTCCGCTCGGGTCCGGACCGACCTGATAGATCACGCGCGTCCCGTTGGCGAGCTTGTCGTACGCGCGCCGCAAGATCGCGGTGCGGCCCGCGCCTTCGTTACCGATGAGGAGCATGCCGTTCGTGCCACCCGGCGCCTGCTGCATGTGCACGAGCAGCGCGGCGAGCTCCTGTGCGCGACCAAAGAACGGGAGCGGCAGCACGGCCTCGGCCTGGGGTGCCAGCGTCGCGACCTCGAACGTCTTCGAGACGCGGACGCGCGGCGTGCCGCACTCCGGGCAGAACTTCCAGGTCGGCTGACAGGACGCGGAGCACGACACGCACTTGTCGGTCGTGGGGATGTTCCGCATCCGCGCGCGGATCTGCATCACCGCTTCGCGCATCTCGAGGGCGGTGGCGTAGCGGTCCGTCGGATGTTTCGCGAGCGCGCGGGTCATCACGACATCGACATCGCGCGGCACGTTCGAGCGGCGATTCGAGAGCGCTTGCGGCTGCGCCTTGAGATGGTTCGTGAGGATCTCGGTCGTCGAGCCGGCGAAGAACGGCGTGCGCTCGGCGAGCAGCTCGTAGAGGATGATGCCGACCGCGTAGATGTCCGACGCGAACGAGGGGGGCGCGCCGCTGATCACCTCGGGCGCCATGTACTCCGGCGTGCCGCTGATCGAGCGATCTTCGTTGACGTCGCGCACGCCGGTGACGAGGCGGGCGATGCCGAAATCGACGATCTTCACGGTGTCGACGCCGGCGCGCCGCTGGTCGAGGATGATGTTATCGGCCTTGAGGTCGGCGTGGACGACGCCAGCGAGGTGCGCTTCCTCGATGCCGAACAGCGTCTGCGCGATGATGTCGAGCACGCGATCGACATCGAGCGGGGTCTCGTTGACGAGCAGCTGCGTCAGGGTCGGACCCTTGACGTACTCCATCGCGAGATAGAGCAGGCCGTCGGGGGCGGCGCCGTAATCGATGATCGAGACGCAGTTCGGATGGTTGAGCCGCGACGCGGACATCGCCTCGCCGCGGAACCGCGAGATCATCCGCGTATCGGCGGACAACTCTTCGTTGAGGATCTTCACGGCGACCGTGCGGCCGAGCGCCATCTGATCGGCCTTGTAGACGGCACCACTGCCGCCGATGCCGATGCAGGCCGTCAGCTTGAACTTGTCGCCGAGCACCCGCCCGACGAGCTTCAGCGACTTCGCGACTTGATCCTGAACGCTCACTCAGACCCGTTCGATGATGCAGGCGATGCCCTGCCCGACCCCGATACACATCGAGGCTAACCCGAATTGACCCTGGCGTTGTTGGAGCTCGTGCATGAGCGTGAGCACCAACCGCGCACCGCTCGCGCCGAGCGGGTGACCCCACGCGATCGCGCCGCCGTTGACGTTGACCTTCTCGGGATCGAGACCGATCTGCTCGATGCACGGGATGGCCTGCGCCGCGAACGCTTCGTTGAGCTCCGCGAGATCGATCTTGTCTGCCGCGAGCTCGGCGCGCGCGAGCACCTTCTTGCTCGCCGGAATCGGACCGAGCCCCATGTAACTCGGTTCGACACCGGCCGACGCACCACCGACGTACCGCGCGAGGGGCTTCAAGCCGAATTCCTTCACGGCGCGCTCGCTCGCGAGCAGCAGGGCCGCGGCGCCATCGTTCAAGCCCGAAGCATTCCCGGCGGTGACCGTGCCATGCGTCCCCTTCGCCGCGAACGCCGGCTTGAGCTTCGCGAGCGACTCCAGCGTGGTCGCGCGCGGATGCTCGTCGACGGAGAACGTGATCGCCGTGCCGGTCTTTTTATCGACGCCGGTCACGATCGGGGTGGTCTCGATCGCCATCCGGCCCGAGGCGAGGGCCGCCGCGGCGCGCTGTTGCGAGACCAGCGCGAACGCGTCCTGTGCTTCGCGCGAGACCTTGCATCTCTCGGCGACCTTCTCGGCGGTCTCGCCCATCGCTAGCGTGCCGTGCGCCTCTTGCATCTTCGGATTGACGAACCGCCAGCCGAGCGTGGTGTCGTACATCGCGGGGTTGCCGCGCTGGAACGCCTCGGTCGCCTTGCCCATCACGATCGGCGCGCGCGTCATCTGTTCGACGCCACCCGCGATCACGAGGTCCGCTTCACCGGTCATGATCGCGCGCGCGGCATCGATCACGGCATTCATGCCCGAGCCGCAGAGCCGGTTGACCGTCGCACCCGGAACGCTGACCGGGAGGCCCGCGAGGAGCGCCGCCATGCGCGCGACATTGCGATTGTCTTCGCCGGCCTGATTCGCGCAGCCCAGGATCACGTCGTCGATCCGCTCGGCCGGAATCTTGGTGCGTTCGACGAGCGCCTTGATCACGGCGGCGGCAAGGTCATCGGCGCGGACACTCGCGAGCGCACCGCCGTACCGGCCAAACGGAGACCGAAGGCCATCGACGAGATAGGCAACTCCACCAGGAGGGCGGCTCATGCGCGCACCATACGACGAAAAGTGGCCCCGGGGATCCGCGCTCCATAGGGTCTAGGGATGATGCTCCAGCAAGTCGACCCCGACGCTGAACGCGACGTCAGCTGGCTCGCGATCCGCCAGCCCGCGGTGATCCGTCTCCTCGAACAGGAGCTGGTCTCCGCCGATGGCGATGCCTTCGCCGCGGGGCTGGAGCTCGCCTGCCGCGTCCTCGGCGGCCGCACGCCGCTGGGCGACCTGCGGTTGGACCACCAGGCCCTGATGACCGGGATGCGCGCGGTCCGTGCCGGCCGGTGCGACCGCGCGATGGTGCGTTCGTTGCGCGACCAGATCGCGGAGCTGCCCGTCGTGTTGGGTCCGGCCGAAGAAGACGCCGTGGCGACCGTGATCTGCGCGGTGATCTACGCGGTGCTCGATGCGAGCGTGCGTGACTTCGACGACGCGCTAGTCGACTGAAAAGGCGAGCTTGGCCGCCGCGATCGCGGCGACGAGATCCTCCGCGAGCGGGCACTCGACCGCGAGCTCGCCACCGTCCGGGTGCGCGACCCGCAACGAGATCGAGTGGAGCGCGAGCCGATGGAGGTCGAAGCGCTCTCGAAACAGCCGGTTGTGCTCGCCCTTGCCGTACCTGACGTCGCCGATCAGCGGACACGAGATATGCTTGAGGTGGCGACGGATCTGGTGGAGCCGGCCGGTCCGCGGGCGCGCCTCGACGACGGAGTACCGGCCAAACGATTCGCGGCGCCACACCTCGGTGACCGCCGGGACCCGGTCCTCGCCAGGAGCCCTTGGAATCGGATGGTCGATCACGAGCTCGTCGGGCGGATGGCCACGGGTGAGCGCGAGGTACCGTTTGTCGGCCTCGGGCCACGCCTCGGCAAACGCCCGCGCGGCCTCCTTGTCGAGCGCGAACAGCACGCAGCCCGAGGCGCCGCGATCGAGGCGATGGACCGGATAGACGTACGCGCTGACGGTGTCGCGGGTCTGCTGGAGCAACGCGTCGTCCCCATCATCCCAGCCGCGATGTGTTGCCACCCCGCTCGGTTTAGCGACGACCACGCAGCGTGCGTCGCGGTGAAGGATCGGGATCACGAAGCGGCAGCATAGGCGTATCCAAGAGCGCCGTCCGACATCCAAGCAAGATGACCTCGCGTGGCATCCTGCTGGCAGGCGGTTCGGGCAGCCGGTTGAGACCGCTGACCACGGTCGTCTCCAAGCAGTTACTCCCGATCTACGACAAGCCGGTCATCCATTACCCGCTCGCCACCCTGATGCTCGGTGGGGTCCGCGACATCCTGGTGATCACGACGCCCACGGAGCTCCCGCGGTTTCGCGAGCTGCTCGGCACCGGGGAGCAATGGGGCATCCGGTTGCGTTATGCGGTCCAGCCCGCACCGGCCGGCATCGCGCAGGCGCTGCTGATCGGCGAGGACTTTCTCGCGGGCGGCGGTGGGACCCTGATCCTCGGCGACAACATCTTCTACGGCCCCGGTCTCGGTCGACAGATCGCAACACGGATCCGAGAGAACACGGGTGCGACGGTGTTCCTGCACCCGGTCCGCGATCCGGAGCGCTACGGCGTCGCCGAGCTCGATGAGGCGGGTGCGATCGTCCGGATCGAAGAGAAGCCAGCGCGGCCGGCCTCGCCACTCGCGGTGACGGGGCTCTACATCTACGATGCGCAGGTGGTGGAGCTCGCAAAGCAACTCGTACCCTCCGCCCGGGGCGAGCTCGAGATCACGGATCTCAACAACCTCTATCTGCGGGCCGGGCGGTTGCGCGGTCACGTGCTCGCGCGTGGGACCTCGTGGCTCGATACCGGCACGCCCGAAGCGATGCTAGATGCCGCGACGTTCGTCAGCGTGATCGAGAAGCGCCAAGGGCTCAAGGTCAGCTGTGTCGAGGAGGTCGCGTTCCGGCTCGGCTACATCGATGCGGCGCAGCTCGCGCGGCTCGCGGATGGCTATCGCGGCAGCTCGTACGAGCGCTATCTGCGGAGCCTCGCGTGAAGGTCGTCGCGACAGAGCTGCCTGGCGTGTTGATCGTCGAGCCGAGCGTGTTCACCGACGAGCGCGGGCGGTTCGTCGAGACGTATCGCGAGCAGGCCTATCGGGAGATCGGGATCCCCGAGGCGTTCGTGCAGGACAACCTGTCGACCTCGGTGCGCGGCACGTTGCGAGGGCTGCACTTCCAGCGCGCACATCCGCAGGGCAAGCTCGTGATGGTCACGCGCGGCGAGATCTTCGACGTCGCCGTCGATATTCGTCGCACCTCGCCAACTTATCGGCGCTGGGTGGGTACGCGGTTGACGGGTGAATCGGCGCGCCAGGTGTGGATTCCTCCCGGCTTCGCGCACGGCTTCGTCGCGCTCTCGGAGACCGCGGACGTGGTCTACAAGGTGACCGCGCCGTACGTCGCCGACGATCAGCACTGCGTGATCTGGAATGATCACGAGCTCGGCATCACGTGGCCGATCGCCGAACCCCTGCTCTCGCCGCGTGATCGGAACGCCCCGTCGCTCGCGGAGTTGCCGTGAAGCTACTCGTCACTGGCGGTGCGGGCCAGCTCGGGCGCAGCCTCGTGAAGCGGGGCCGCGCGAGCGCGATCGAGGTCGTCGCGTGCCCGCGCAGCGCGCTCGACATCACGAGCTGGGATAGCGTGGTCCGGGCGATCGATGCGACGGCGCCGACCTGCATCATCAACGCGGCGGCGTACAATGCGGTCGATGCCGCCGAGCACGAACGCGATGTGGCGTTCGCGATCAATCGCGATGGCGCGGAGCTCGTCGCGCGCGCAGGCGCGGAGCGCGGCGTCCCCGTGATCCACATCTCGACCGATTACGTGTTCGAGGGCATCTCGACCGAGCCGCTGAAGGAGACCGCGGTCGCCCTGCCGATCAGCGTCTACGGCGAGAGCAAGCTCGCCGGCGAGCAACGCGTGCTCGCAGCCGGAGGCATGGTGGTCCGCACGTCGTGGTTGTTCTCCGATGGGGGCCCCGGGTTCGTGCAGACGATCCTGGGGCTCGCCTTGACGCGCCCGGTGATCGAGGTCGTGCGCGATCAGCGCGGCTGCCCGACCTGGGCCGACGATCTCGCGGATGCGCTGCTGATCCTCGCGGACTCCCCGACCGCCGAGCTGCTCCACTACTGCGGTGGCCCTGCGGTCACGCGTGCAGAGCTCGCGCAGGAGATCGTGAAGCTCGCGCGCCGGTACCGACCGATCGCGTGCAAGGTCGTACCGATCGCGACGCCCATCGGTGGCTCCGGAGCTCCGCGTGCGCGGCGGCCGCCGACGGTGACGCTCGATACGATGCGCGCCTCGCTGCGTGGCATCCCGCCGAGGCGTTGGCAGACCGGGCTCGCCGACGTGATCGCGGGAGAGCTCGCCTCGTGATCGTCGTCACCGGCGGGGCCGGCTTCATCGGCCTCAACTTCGTCAAGCGGATGGCCCCGACGCTTCCCATCATCGTGCTCGATACGCTCACGTATGCCGGCAATCGCGGCGCGCTCGAAGCCGTCGAGGGCGTGCGCTTCGTCGAGGGTGACATCAACGATCGTACGATCGTGCGCGAGCTGTTCGCGGCGCGCCCGACGGCGCTCGTGCACTTCGCGGCCGAGAGCCATGTCGATCGCTCGATCGATGCACCGGATCCCTTCATCACGACCAACATCGTTGGCACGTTCTCCCTGCTCGAAGAAGCGCGGCGCTACCTCGCCGCGGCGCCCGCTGCACCGTTCCGGTTTCTCCACGTCTCGACCGATGAAGTCTTCGGCGCTCTCGGCGACACCGGCGCGTTCACCGAGACCGCGCGCTACGCACCGCGATCGCCATACGCGGCGTCGAAGGCGGCGAGCGATCATCTCGTCCAGGCGTATCTCCACACGTACGGGCTGCCCGCGATCGTCACGAACTGCACGAACAACTACGGTCCGTATCAGCATCCGGAGAAGTTGATCCCACTCGTGATCTCTCGCGCCCTCGCGGGAGCGCCGCTGCCGGTCTATGGCACCGGTGCGAACGTGCGCGACTGGATCTACGTCGAGGATCACTGTGCCGCGCTGCAGCGCATCCTCGAGCGCGGACGAGTCGGCGAGAGCTATGTGATCGGCGCCCGCACCGAGCGCACGAACCTCGAAGTGGTCACCGCGATCTGCGCTCTCCTCGACGAGCTGCGCCCGCGCGCGGAGGGTTCGTATCGCAGCCTGATCACGCTCGTCGCGGATCGGCCGGGCCATGACCATCGCTACGCGATCGATCCGCAGAAGCTCGAGAGCGAGCTCGGCTGGGCGCCCGAGACCACCTTCGTCGAGGGGCTGCGCCGCACGGTCGCCTGGTACGTAACCGCGGCTGTGACCGGGACATCGAAATAACCATGGCGCGCTTGATCGTCACGACGATCCCGCTCACCGGCCATGTCCAGCCGATGCTGCCGATCGCGAGCGAGCTCGCCGCGCGCGGCCACGAGCTGGTGTGGATCACTGGCGCGAAGTTCGCGCAGCGCGTGCGAGCCACCGGCGCGGAGTTCGTGGCGATGTCGAACGATTGGGACGATGCGGATCTCGAGCGCGCCTTCCCCGCGCTCGCAGGCACGCGCGGCTTGCCGCGCGTGAAGCTGCAACTCCGCGAGATGTTCATCGCGCCGATGGCGACCCAGCTCGCGGATCTCGAGGCACAAACACGTCCTGACGCCGTGCTCTCCGATTCGGCGCACCTGGGGGCGGGCTTGTTCGCCGAGAAGCATCACGTGCCGTGGATCGAGCTCGGGATCAGCGCCCTGATGCTGCCGAGCCAGGACACCAATCCCTTCGGTTCGGCACAGCCGCCCGATCGCGGTGGTCCTGGCATGCATCGGTTCTTGAACTGGCTGATCTTCCGCGTGCTCTTCGGCAGCGTGAATCGCGCGTATCGCCGCGCGCGGATCGCGGCGGGCCTGCCGGCCGGCGACCAGATGTACTTCGAGGTGATGAGCCGCGAGCTGTTTCTCCAGCCGACCGTCGCCGAGCTGGAGTATCCGCGCCGCGATCTCCCGAGCCAGGTCGCCTTCATCGGGCCGTTGTTGCCGCCGCAGGGCAGCGCCGCGCTGCCGGCGTGGTGGCCCGAGGTCGAAGCGGCCCGTGCGGCGGGACGACCGATCATCCTCGTCACGCAGGGCACGCTCGCGACCGACCCGAGCGAGCTCGTCGAGCCGGCGCTCGCGGCCCTCGCCGATCGCGATGCGCTCGTGATCGTGACGATGGATCGCGCGATCGCCGCTCCCGCGAACGCGCGCGTCGCGGCATATGTGCCGTATCAGGCGCTGTTGCCGTACTGCCGGATGATGATCACCAATGGCGGGTATGGTGGAGTCCAGATGGCGATCGCCCACGGCGTTCCACTGATCATCGCGGGCGGCAGTGAGGAGAAGCCCGAGATCGCGGCGCGCGTCGCGTGGTCCGGGGCAGCGATCGATCTGCGGACCGGTCGGCCATCGCCGAAGCGGTTGCGCAAGGCGATCGAGCGCATGCTCGCCGAGCCGAGCTTCCGTGAGCGCGCGCAAACCATCCAACGCGTGATGGCGGCGTGTGATGCACCCCGGCATGCGGCGGATCTCGTCACCATGCTTCTCCCCGACACCCAAAGGCAGGCGCATGCGAGCTAGTTTTTTCCTCGTGCTGGCGAGCTGCGGTGGCTTCATCGATCATCAAGCCGCGACGAGCACGCTCAAGATCTTGAAGAGCGCGAACGAGGTCGCCGCGCACGAGGCAGATCTCCAGCTCGCGCGCGAGGCGCTGCCGGCTGGCATCTTCCAACTCGCGGCCTTCGCGAAGGCCTATCCCGACGAGCCGGCGTTCGCGCAGATGCACACCGAATCGCTGTGTCAGTACGCGACCGCGTTCGTGTTCGACGACTGGGAAGACGCGAGCCTGAGCGGGCGCGACCCGGCGCCGATCGCCGCGCGACTCCAGCTCCTGCTCCACGAGTGCGCGGCGGCGAACACGCCCGCGAACACGACGAACCAGATGCGCTGGCTCGCCACGACCGATGCGCTGCTGATCGCCATCGACCCGGCGCACAACCTCGGCAAGCTGCCAGCGACGATCGCGGCGCTCGAAAAAACCATCGCGGTGGCCCCGGGCGCGCACGAGGCCGATAGCGAGCTGTTGCTCGGCACGTTACGCGCGGCGATGAGCCCGATCTTTCACGGCCCCGACGGCAGCGCCGAATTCGACGCGGCCAAGAAACAGCTCGGCGAGGGCGCCCTACTGGTCGACGTGATGTACGCGCGCGCGGTCGCGGTCGCGCGCAAGGATCGCGCGCTCTTCGAAGCGCGCTTGCACCACGTGCTCGAGGCCGATCCGGAGCGCTGGCCGGCGCGCCGGCTCTCGAACGAGCTCGCGCGGCAAAAGGCGCGGCGATACCTCGCGGCCGAAGCGGCGCTACTGCCCTAGGTGCTCGCGAAAGAAATCGATCTGGACTTGCTCGCGCGCGAGCGCGACCTTTGGATCGGTCACCATGTGCGTGCCCGAGAGCAGCACGACCTTCGCGGTCTTGCCCGCAAGATAGAGCTCGTCGATCAAGCCGAGCGTGTTCGCGAGGTGCACGTTGTCGTCGGTGATCCCGTGGATCACGAGCAACGGGCGCCGCAGCTTCGCGGCGTGGGTGAGCGCGCTGGTCGCCGCGTAGCCCTGCGGGTTGTGCTCGGGTAGCTTCATGTAGCGCTCGGTGTAGGCAGAGTCGTAGAGCGACCAATCGGTCACCGGGGCGCCGGCGACCCCGCACGCGAAGACATCGGGGCGCAGCATCACGGCGAGGGCGGACAGGTAGCCACCGAACGACCAACCGAACACGCCGACGCGTTGCAGATCGAGCTCGGGATAGCGCGCACCCACCGCTTGCAAGGCGCCGACTTGATCGGCGAGCGGCGCGGTCAGGAGGTCTCCCGACACCGCACGCTCCCACGCCCGACCGCGGCCCGGCGTGCCGCGGTTGTCGCTGCGCATGACGATGAACCCCGCGTCCGCGTACCACTGGTCCATCACGTAGGTATCGAGCGCATCGAGCACGGTCTGGAGGTGCGGGCCGCCGTAGACCTTGAGGAGCACCGGATATTTACGGCCGGGCTCGAAGGTGCGGGGCCGCGTGATCGCGACATGGTGCTCGCGCCCGGCGACCTCCACGATCTCGAGCTTCGTCGTCGGGCGCAGGGTCGGCCGCTCGGCCACCGAGGGTAGCTCGTGACCATTGACCGTGACGCTGCGGCCGCCGGCATGGTTCGCGGTCGTGATGATGATCAGACCGTGATCGACGGTCCCGGTCGCGTAGCCTTCCCCATCGGTGAGGCGCGAGGGCGCGCCGCCCGCGAGCGGCACGGTCCAGAGATCTTGGCGAGTCGGGTTCGCCGAGGCTTCGACGATCGCGACATCGCCTTGCACGCCGAGCAGCTCCGAGAGGCCGAGGTCGGGGGCGGTCAGCACGGTGGCGAGCGCACCATCGGGCTTGCGCAGCTCCAAGGTCCACACGCCACGCGCTTCGGTCATCCACAGAAAGCCCGAGCCATCCGCGAGCCACAGCGGCGCACCGAGCACGTGACTGCCACCAACTCCGCGATCTCCCGCGCCGGCGAGGTTGATCCACGCATCATCGTGCTCCTCGAGCAGCGTCTTGCTCGCGAGGGGCGTGAGCACGGCGAGGTCGGTCTGCTCGCGCGAGAGCACCACGATGGTGAGCGGCGCCTTGCCGGTCCAGCTCACGCGACCGAGGTACGGATACTTCCCGAGGTCCCAGGCGAGCCACTGCGGCTCGCCGCCGGCCGCGCTGACGAGGCCGAGATCGACGATCGCGTTCGGTGTGCCCGCGCGCGGATACTTGAAGGGCACCGGCGGCTTCGTCGGCTCGCGCGCATCGGCGACGTACACGGTCTGGACCGGGCGCAGATCCGAGCGCTGGAACAGCAGCTGCTTGCTATCGGGCGACCACCACAACCCGACCCGGCGATCGAGCTCTTCTTGGGCGACGAACTCCGCGGTGCCGTACTCGAAGCCCGCGGGGTGCTTCGTGAGCTTCTTCGCGGCGCCACTGGTCGTCGGGATCACCCAGACATCGCCGTCGCGCACGAACGCGATCTGCGCGCCATCCGGGGACAGGTGCGGATCGTAGGCAGCGCCCTGCGGATCGATCGTCTTCTTCGTACCCGCGCGCCGATCGAGGATCACGAACACCCCATTGATCGGGACGAGCACGAGCGTGCCGTCGGCCGAGACCGCGATATCGACCACGCCGCGCGTCGCGGTACGGCTGCGTTCGCGCCGGGCCTTCTCTTCTTCACTCACGTGTTCGTCACCGGTCACGAGCTCGGCCGCGGTCGCGAGCGTCTTGACCACGCCGGTCTTGGCATCCAGCTCGTAGAGATCCGCGGCAAAGTCCCGCGGTCCGGTGCGTCGGAACAGCACGGCACCATCCGGAGTCACGGCAAGCGGGGTCGGCAAGCCGAGGCGGAAGCCGTAGGTCGCGGCGGAGTCCGCCAGGAGTTGCGTGTCGAGAGCGGGCCAAGTGGTCACGGTGGTCCTCGAATGAGCACATGCGCTGACCAACACCAGGACAAAGAAAAGGCCGCGCATTGCAGGTGGAGTATCGCCGTTTCTTTGCCCACCGGCCCGGCGTACCGGACCATTAGATTCATGCGCCAGGAACGTCGAATTCACCGAGCCCATACCGCCACGCTTGCCCTCAAGTACCAGCTCGAGCGCTGCTGCCAGGAGGGCGCGATGGAAGCGATGGTCATCGCCGACAGCGATGGCATGCCGCTCGCTTCGTCGGGCGATGCGTACGCGTGCGACGAAGTGGCCGCCCGCATGGTGCTCGTCGGTCCGAGAATCTCGTCCTTCGACGGCACGCTGCTCGGCGACAACAAGCTGTGGAACGTCGAGATGACGAAGGTCCGCATCGATGGCAGCGAGCTCCTCGTGTGCGCGGTCGGGGGTACGGCGGCCGCGCGCAAGAAGCACATCGCCCGCAGCGCCGCCGGGGCCCTGCGGATCCTCGCGGTTTAGGCCGCGCCAGTCGCGCCCGGCCGCGCTACGCTTCGCCGATGAAGCTCGCCGCCGCTGGATTGCTAATCGCGTTGACCGCGTGCTCGCACAAGACCGCCGACAAATCCGTCGATCGCGATCTGGCGAAGAAGTTGTTGATCGATCGCAACTGGATCGATGTCATGCCGAAGACCGAGCGCGAGAAGCTCCACGTCTATCGCTTCGTGCCGAACATGGGTGGTGGCGTCTATCAGGACCGCACCATCTTCAAGGGCACGTTCGAGCTGTTCAAGTTCGCGGTCGATGGCGATCAGATCGAGTTCGACTTGCTCGAGACTCACGACAAGGTCCGCAGCCAGTTCCACATCGAGACCGTCGATGGCCCCAAGCCGTTCGATCTCAAGCTCTCGATCCCGAACGATCCGCGCGGTCCACGCGAGTACTACGGCATCCGTGCCGAACACGATCCGGATGGTCACGTGCTCGAGCAAGAGCTGGCAAACCTTCGTCACTGAGCAGCTGACGTCGCGGAGATGTGGCGTGGCGGTACGCCGGGAGTAACCGTACCGACACGGACATCACTCATGGTGCAAGCAAGGAGGCGCCATGAGTCGATATACGATCCGTACGCTCTCGTCAGGGGACTTCGCTGCACTCGCATCGCTCGAGACCGACGTATTCGGTGCGCTGGGAGAAGCGACGCTGTGTCCTCACTATCTTCGCCTGTGCACCGAGATCTTCAGCGAGTCCTGCTGGATCGCGCTCGACGGTGATCGGCCCGTCGGCTACTTGCTGTCCTTCGTCAACGGTCGCGAGACCCACTGCACCACGCTCGCCGTGGTCCCCGAGTACCAGAAGACGCGCGTCGCTGTTCAGCTGATCGGCGCGTTCGTCCGCCACATCGTCGATCGCGTCGACGTGTGCTGGTTCACGGTCAAGGAGGACAATGCCGCCGCGCGCGCGGTGCACGCGATGCTCGGTGCGACCGAGGTCGGCAAGAAGCTCGACTTCTACGGTCCCGGCGACGAGCGCATCGTCTCGAAGATCGATCGTGCGACGCTCGAGCGGTTACGTCCGAAGTACGAGCGCCTCGGGTTCTTGCCGCAGCGGTTGGCGGAGGTCGCGTGAGATTGGTGCGCGTGGCTCGTCTCGCACAGACCGCGCTCGAAGCGGTCGGCATCTCACGGATGGCGCGTGACAATTCAGCGGCAGCGCGCGCGCGTCGCTTGCACTTTGCCTGCACCGATATCGCGGCGACGCACGGGCTCCAGCTCGCGATGCGCGGGCAACTGCCCCTGGGCCCCGCGATCCTCGTCGCAAATCATGTCAGCTACCTCGACGTGATCGCGATCAGCGCGGTCACGCCGTGCGCCCCGATCGCGAAGTGCCAGGTCGGGCGCTGGCCGGTGATCGGCAGTGCCGCGGTCGGGCTAGGGGCGATCCTCGTCGATCGCGATGATCCGTGGTCGCGCGTCGTCGCCTTGCGCCGTGCGTACGCGACACTTCGCGCGGGTGTCTCGATCCTCAACTTCCCGGAGGGCACGACGACCGATGGCAACCGGATGTTGCCGTTCAAGCGCGGTATTTTCGGGCTTGCCGCGCTCGCGAACGTGCCGGTCATTCCGATTGCCGTGAAGTGTGCCGAGGAGCTCGCGTGGTACGGCGATGCATCTTTCCTGCCGCACTACCTGCGCACCACCCAGCTCGATCCGAAGATCGAGCTCGTGATCGGCCCGCCGCTGCTGCCGTCGCAGTTCGCTTCTGCCGACGAGCTCGCACTCGTCGCTCATCACCGGATCGCGCGGATGCTGCGCGATTCAGAGGAGTCTCATGCCGCAAACCTCCGCAGCCGAGTATCTGCGTCACGGTCAAACACCGTTCTTTCGCCTGCCGATCGACGTAGCGCCTGAGACGGCAGACGCCGTCCTCCTCGGCGTGCCGCACGACGGTGGCACCACGTATCAACCGGGTGCGCGGTTCGCGCCCTATCACGTGCGCCGGACGAGCGCGCTAGTGCAGAGTTATCACGCCGCACATCGCGTCGACGTGTTCGCGAAGCTCCATGCCGTCGATGGTGGCAACGTCGCGTTCCCTCCGTTCGATCGCGGCATGATGCGCGAGGCGATTCGCGGCCAGATCGGTACCCTCGCGGCAGCGGGCTGCGTGCCGTTCGTCATCGGTGGCGATCACTCGATCAGCGCGCCGATCCTCGCCGCCGTCGCGAACCAGCACGGCCCGCTCGCGGTGTTGCACATCGATGCGCACCTGGACACCAGCGGGTCCGAAACCTGGGGCGATGACCACCATCACGGCACGCCGATCCGTCACGCGCTCGAGCACGGCTGGATCGCGCCGGCCGCGCTCGCCTCGATCGGCATTCGTGGCGCGTTCGGTGGGGCGGCCGACACCGATCTCGTACGCCAGCACGACGCGTTGGTGGCGAGCCCCGACATGGTGGGCACCCGCGGTGTCGGGCGCATCGTCACGGAGCTGCGCGAGCGATTCGCGGAGCTCCCGCTCTACGTCACGATCGATGTCGACGGCCTCGATCCCGCGTACGCACCAGGGACGGGCACGCCGGTGCCGGGTGGGCTGACCACACGCGAAGTACTCGGCATCTTGCGTGGCCTCGCAGGCATGAACCTTGTCGGCATGGATGTCGTCGAGATCTCGCCAGCACTCGATCACGCCGATCTGACCTGTCATCTCGGAGCGCATCTATTGTTCGAAGGGCTCGCGCTGCTCGCGCTGCGCACGTGAGCCATGCTCGCCTCGCCCTGATCGAACAACTCGCGACGATCGCCACCGAGCGCGAGGCGCGCGTCGAGGTCCTCGTGAAGGTCGACCATCTGCCGATCCACGCCTTTCATTTCGGGACCTCGGATCTCGCGACACCGCTCTTGCTCGTGGTTGGTGGCGTACACGGCCTCGAGCGCGTGGGCACCGATGTCGCGATCGCGTATCTCGCGACGCTGATCACGCGCCTCGCCTGGGACGAGCTCCTCCGCGACGCGTTGACCCGGTGCCGGATCATCGTCGTGCCGCTGCTCAATCCGGTCGGGATGATGCGTGGCTGGCGCGCGAACGGCAACGGCATCGATCTCATGCGCAACGCCCCGGCGCCCGAGCAACCGGCGACCTTCTTCGTCGGTGGCCAGCGCTGGTCGCCGAAGCTGCCCTGGTTCATGGGGCTGGAGGGGGCGGCCATGGAACCCGAGGCGAGGGCGCTCGTCTCCCTCGTCGAGAAGGTCGCGTTCGGCTCGCCATGCGCGATCGCTATCGATCTGCACTCGGGCTTCGGCGTGATCGATCGCGTGTGGTTCCCGTACGCGCGCTCACTCGATCCTCCACCCGATCTCGCGAGGATCCTGCGGCTTGGCACGCTGATCGACACCACGCTGCCGCACCACGGCTACCGCTTCGAGCAGACGGCTCGGGTCTACACGATTCGCGGCGACCTCTGGGACCACCTCTACGATCGGCGCCGCGCCATGGGCGAGGGCGCTCTCCTGCCGCTCACCCTCGAGATGGGATCGTGGGCGTGGGTGCGCAAGAATCCGTGGCAGGGTCTCTCGACGCTCGGTCGGTTCAACCCGGTCAAGCCGCATCGGCTGGCGCGTACGCAGCGCCGCCACATCCCGTTGCTCGAGCTGCTATTCCACGCGGCGGCGTCGCATCGCACGTGGCTTTAGCGCCGTCGCTTTCGGCGGCATCACGCGCAGGCCATCGAGCAAGATACCGAGGAGGCGATCGACCGCACTCGGATCTTTGGTCTGCTCGGCGATCCACGCAGCGGAGTGCGCCGTGAGGATGACCTCGCGAACCTCGGCATCGGGCCGGATGTCGCCGGAGGCCTGTGCACGTTCGAGCAAGGCCGCACCGGCGTTCGAGATCACGTCGCACGTCGCACACAGCTCGGTGCCGTTCTCCTTGACGTAGCTCGCTGCAACCGCCGAGATCAGGCCGCGATACGCGGTGACGTGATTGACGAGCTCGCGCAGCCAGATCGAGAGTGCCTCCGCGGGCTTGGTCGAGGTCAGGAGCTCGGCGCTGCGCGCCACGATCGTGTTGTTACCCTCGAGGAGCACGCGCGCGATCAGATCATCGCGCGTCGGGAAGTTGCGATAGAGCGTCGCGATACCGACGCCGGCGCGTGCCGCGATCGCTTCGAGCGAAGCATCGGCGCCGTGCAGGTTGAACTCCGCATCTGCGGCTGCGATCAACAGCTCGAGGTTGCGCTGCGCATCGGCGCGAAGCGGCTTCGGAGTGGACGGGGTGGCGATCGCGGTCATGACGGGATCCGAAATCAAGAATACCTCGCTTGCCAAACGGAGGCGGCCTCCGTATATCAAGCGGAGGATGACTCCATTTGTAGCACGGCTGGTTGGCTTGTCCCTCGCGGTTGCAGCTTGCGGCACGAGCGCCTCGGCGCCCCTCGGCCAGGGGCCGCCTCCGCCGGCGGTCGGGATCACGGTCGCGGCGCTCCACGAGATCCATCCGACCGAGGAGCTCTCGGGTCGCGTCGAAGCGATCCATCACGTCGAGATCAAGCCCCGGGTCTCGGGCTATGTCACCGCGGTTCGCTATCACGAAGGTGCAGAGGTCGCGGCGGGCACCGTGTTGTTCACGATCGATGCGCGCCCGTACCTGGCCACGCTCGCGCGCGCGACCGCCGAGCTCGCGCGCGCCCGTGCCCGCGTCGAGCTGTCGCGGACCGAGGCGGCGCGCGGCGAGAAGCTGCTCGCGGTCAACGCGATCCCGAAAGCCGAGCGCGACACGCTGGTCGCGACGACCGCGCAAGCCGAAGCCGAGGTCCAGGCGGCGCGAGCAGGGGTCGAGCTCGCTCGCCTCGATGTCGAGTTCACCTCGGTCCGCGCACCGCTCGCCGGACGCACCGGCCGGGCCGCGGTCTCGGTCGGCGACTACGTCACCGCGGGCGGCGCGGCCGTGTCGCTCACGAGTGTCGTCTCGATCGATCCGATCTACGTCTACTTCACGGGCGACGAACAGACGTATCTGCGGTTCGCCTCGAAGTCCGAACACTCGGCGGTCACGGTCGGGCTCTCCGACGAGGACGGCTACCCGCACACGGGCACGGTCGACTTCGTCGACAACCAGGTCAATGCGGCGACCGGCACGATCCTCGTACGCGCGGTCGTGGCGAACCCCGACAAGAAGCTCGCTCCCGGCCTGTTCGCACGGGTGCGATTGCCCGAGGGCAATGCGGTCCAGGCCGTGCTGATCGATGACAAGGCGATCCTCACCGATCAGGATCGCAAGTACGTCTACCTTCTCGGCGCGGGCGACACTGTCGAGCGGCGCGACATCAAGCTCGGCCGGATCACCGAGGGTCTGCGCGTGATCGCCGAGGGCGTGAAGCCCGGTGATCGCGTGATCATCAATGGGATCCAGAAGGTCTTTCCCGGCAGCAAGGCGACCCCCGCGGCGGCCCCCGTCAAGGCGGCGGTGCTGCCGTGAACGTCTCCAGGTTCTTCGTCGACCGCCCGATCTTCGCGGCGGTGCTCTCCATCATCATCTTCACCGCCGGCCTGATCGCGATCCCGCTGTTGCCGGTCAGCGAGTATCCGGAGGTCGTGCCTCCACAGGTGCAGGTCCGCGCGTTCTATCCGGGTGCGAATCCGAAGGTGCTCGCCGAGACCGTCGCCGCGCCGCTCGAGCAAGCGATCAATGGCGTCGAGCACATGATGTACATGAAGTCGGTCGCCTCGAGCGACGGCACGATGACGCTGTCCGTGACGTTCCGCCCGGGGACGAATCCCGACGACGCGCAGGTCCAGGTCCAGAACCGGGTCTCGCAAGCGCTCGCGCGCTTGCCCGAGGATGTCCGGCGCCAGGGCGTGGTGACGCAGAAGCAATCCTCGAACATCACGATGGTGGTGCACCTGCTCTCCAAGGACAACCGCTACGACTCGGTCTACCTCCGCAACTACGCCGCGCTGCACGTGATCGACGAGCTGCATCGGATCCCGGGCGTCGGCGACGCGCAGGCGTTCGGCGGCGGCGATTACGCGATGCGCGTGTGGCTCGATCCGAACAAGGTCGCCGCACGCAACCTCACCGCTGGCGAGGTGCTGCGCGCGATCCGCGATCAGAACGTGCAGGTCTCGGCCGGTCAGCTCGGCGCGCCACCGACCGCGCATGCCGCGGATTTTCTGCTCTCGATCAATGCTCCAGGTCGACTCGTCACCGAGGACGAATTCGCACAGATCGTGATCCGGGTCGGCGAGCACGGCGAGCTCACGCGGCTCTCCGATGTCGCGCGGCTCGAGCTCGGCGCGGGCTCGTACTCGCTGCGCTCGTTGCTCGATAACCAGACCGCCGTCGGCATCGGTATCTTCCAGGCACCCGGTTCGAACGTCGTCGAGCTGTCGCATCAGATCCGCGCCCGGATGGCCGAGCTCGCGGGCGTATTCCCACAGGGCCTGACCTGGGAGGTCGCCTACGACCCGACCGTGTTCGTCGAGGAATCGATCAAGTCGGTGGTCGAGACGTTGCTCGAGGCGGCGCTGCTCGTGGTGATCGTCGTGATCCTGTTCCTGCAGACCTGGCGGGCGTCGGTGATCCCGCTGCTCGCCGTGCCCGTCTCGATCGTCGGGACGTTCGCCGTGCTGCTCGCGCTCGGTTTTACGGTCAATACGTTGACGTTGTTCGGCATGGTGCTCGCGATCGGCATCGTCGTCGATGACGCGATCGTGGTGGTCGAGAACGTCGAGCGCAACATCGAGGCTGGCCTCACACCGAAGATGGCCGCGCATCAAGCGATGCGCGAAGTCTCGGGTCCGATCATCGCGGTCGCGCTCGTCTTGTGCGCGGTGTTCGTGCCGATGACCTTCATGCAGGGCCTCACCGGTCAGTTCTTCCGCCAGTTCGCGGCAACGATCGCGATCTCGACCGTGATCTCGGCGATCAACTCGCTGACCCTGTCGCCCGCGCTCGCGGCGCTGCTCTTGAAGCCGCACGGTACCGCGCACGATCCGCTGACCCGCGTGCTCGATTTTCTGTTCGGTTGGTTCTTTCGCTGGTTCGATCGCGGCTTTCGCCGCGGTGGTAAGGGCTATGCCCGGGTCGTCGGTGCGAGCGTGCGACATCGCAAGCCGGCGTACGCCATCTACGCGATCACGATCGTGCTCGCGGTGTTCATGTTCACCAAGGTACCGGGGGGCTTCGTGCCGACCCAGGACAAGATGTACCTCGTCGGCATCGTCAGCTTGCCGGCCGGTGCCTCGCTCGATCGCACCGAGGCGGTCACGCGCGAGGTCTCCAAGCGCGCGCTCGCGACCGAGGGTGTGGTCCACACGATCGCGTTCCCCGGCCTCAATGGCGTGCACTTCACGAATACTCCGAGCTCCGCGATCATCTTCATCACGCTCTCGAACGCGGATGATCGCAAGCACACCGCGGCGCAGATCGCGGCCGAGCTCAATGGCAAGTTCAGCGGCGTCAACGAAGGCTTCGCATTCGCGATCATGCCGCCGCCGGTGCTCGGCCTCGGCACGGGTGCGGGGTTCTCGCTGTTCGTCGAGGATCGCGCGGATCACGGCGATACCGAGCTCGCCGCTGTGATCGGCGCGCTGCAGGGTTCGGTGATGAAGACGCCGGGCATGTTCCCGCCGTTCTCGACGTACCAGCCGAACGTGCCCCAGCTCGATCTCGCGATCGATCGCACGAAGGCGAAGATGCAGGGCATCGCGCTCTCCGATCTGTTCGAGACGCTGCAGGTCTATCTCGGCTCCGCGTACATCAACGACTTTTCCCGATTCGGTCGCACTTATCAGGTGATCGCGCAGGCCGATGCTCCGTTCCGCGATCACGCCGAGCAGATCGGCGAGCTGCGGACGCGCAACAGCGCTGGCGATCTCGTGCCGATCGGCAGCGTCGTCGAGGTCAAGCACACGTTCGGCCCCGATCCCGTCGTGCGCTACAACGGCTTTCCGGCGGCCGACCTCGTAGGTCAGGCCGATCCGTCGAAGATGTCCTCGGAGGAGGCGATCGCCTCGATCCAGAAGTCCGCACCGGGCCTCTTGCCGCCGGGCTTCACCTACGAGTGGACCGACCTGAGCTTCCAGCAGGTCAGCGAGGGCCGCGCGAACTTCATCGTGTTCCCACTCGCGATCCTGCTCGTCTTCCTCGTGCTCGCTGCGCTGTACGAGAGCTGGGTGCTGCCTCTCGCGATCCTCTTGATCGTGCCGCTGTGCGTCCTCGCGGCGATGGTTGGCGTGCACGCGACGGGTGGTGACCGCAACGTGTTCGTCCAGATCGGGCTCGTGGTGCTGATGGGGCTCGCGACAAAGAATGCGATCCTGATCGTGGAGTTCGCGCGCGAGCTCGAACACCAAGGGCGCACCGTAATCGAGGCAGCGATCGAAGCGTGTCGGCTGCGCCTCCGGCCGATCGTGATGACGTCGTTCGCCTTCATCGCGGGCGTCGTGCCGCTCATGCTCTCGCACGGTCCGGGCGCCGAGATCCGCCGCGCGATGGGTGTGACCGTGTTCTCCGGCATGATCGGCGTGACGATCTTCGGCCTCGTGTTGACGCCGGTGTTCTACGTCGCCCTACGCACGCTGACCAAGCGCGTGGCGCCGGCGCCCCCGGCAGAGGCCGTACAACACGGCGCACCCTAGGACGAGCCCACCCGGGTCGCCGGTCGCCGAACAGGCGCCTCCACCCGCGGTGATCTCGTCGACGCAGGTGCTCGAGCAACCATCGCCGCTCGTCGTGTTGCCGTCGTCGCACTGCTCGTTGTAGTCGACGAAGTTGTCGCCGCACTTCGGTAGCTTCGTGAGGCCGACGACGCAGACATCATCGAGCGTCCAGCCGCCGCGCTCGACGGTGCCGTCGGTATCGAGCTGCCACGTCACCGCGATCTGGCCGTGGTCGAGGTGCGAGGTCAGATCGACATCCTGGAACCGCCATTCCTTGTCGACGTGGTCGACCGAGGACGAATTCTCCCACAGCGTGTCCGTGCTGCCGAGGATCCGCGCTTGATCGTGAGTGCTGTCCTGGACCGTGAGCCAGCGCCAGTACTGCAAGTGGATCAGCTGGTACGCGCTCGTATCGATCATCGGCGTGGTGATGCCGGCGGATTCCCCGGGCGCGTACACGCCCGTGTTGAACAGATTCGTGCCCTCGGCGTACGAGCCGGTGTGCGGCGTGACCGGGTCCCCGGATTCGAAGCCGAACTGGCTCGGGATCGTGTACTGCCACGAGCTCGTGAGATCGCCGGACTTGGTCCAGTGCGGGTCGCTATCGAAGGTCGTGCAGTAGATCGGCGACGGCGTGCCAACGAATGCCTGGTACATCGGATCGCCGGGGTTGTTTGGTAGCGGCACTTCGGTGCCGTCATCGAGCGTGACGTCGACGGAGTACTGCACGATCGAGCCATCAGCCTGCGGCGGGATCGTGGCGGTCCATGCGCTACCATCCGCCGTCGCCGCGAGCTCGAGGTCGTTGATCACGCTCTCGCCGATCCTCCACAGGAGGTGCATGCGCACGACCTGCCGCGGCGGACACCCCGATGCCGTGCCCGGCGTCACCGGCACGCTGAACCGCGAATCGACGAGGGTCGGCGAACCGACGTGGACGTCGCTGAAATCGTCGGCGAGGCCATGGATACCGAACGCGCGCTGGATCTCGCAGAGATGAGGCGTGCCGTTGCCGAGATCGCCGTCATCGTCATCGGCGACGAGTGCGGCGGCATAGCTCGTCGGCAGATCCGAGGCGCGGCGCATCACGCCGACGAACAGCTTCTCGATCACCGCGACGCCAGGATCGTGACCGAGCTCGGTGATCAGCGCCTTGCGCAGATCCCACAGTGCGCCGCTCACGATCTCGCCGGAGATGTGAGTGTCGACATCGAGGTCCGTGGGATACACGCGCTCGCTGCCGACCGGATCGATATCGCGCGCGGCGGCATCCGTGAAATCGAGGCCGCGACCGATGCCCGGATCCTCGGTGATGTTCGCCGCGTTGAAGTCCGCGAGCCCCTCGGAGAGCTGCGCCTGGAACGCGCCGACACCCGTGATCACCTCGTGGAAGTGGAGGGCGTGCCCGAACTCGTGGAACACGATATCGGCGACGCGCCCGGTGTTCTCGCATCCCGTCACGCTGTGCGCGAGGTGGACCGAGTTGCCATCGGAGTACGCGTTACACGGATTCGCTTCGTTGACGTAGAACACGAAGGGAGCGAGCCACGTCGCGACCGCGGCATCGATCCGCTTCGCTCGTTCGGCGACGATCGTGCCATAGACGTAGGTCGAGACCTGCGCATCATCGAGCTCGCTGTTCGCGACGTTCCAGATCGCCGCGCCGCCGGGCTGCACGGCGAGCGTCGTGGTCGCGGCGGCGCCGGCTGCGTTCGAGACCGTGATCTCGCTCCCCGTACAGCTCGGCGCGACGGTCACGGCTGCCGAGCCTGGCCAGCTGAACGTGCCGGTCGTCGAGGTGATCGTCGGCGTGCCATCGACCGTGATGTTCGCGGTCCGCACGGGCGTCTCGCTGCGTGGTCCCGAGGCGTAGCGCACCCCGGCGTTGTACGCGAGCGAGCCGCTCGCATCGCGCAGCACCGATTGGCGGGCGACCTCGCCGCGGGCGTCGCGATAGATGTCCCACTCGCCCTCGCGCGTGCGATCGACGACGACGAACCCTCCAGGCGTGGCGAGCACGACCCGCTCGCCACGGGGCGTGCTTCGCGGAATCACCGCGGCGACGTGCGGCCTGGCCAGCGACGTGATCGCGAATAGCCGATCGTGCGCGAAGACGAACCCGATCTGCGCGCCGACCACGCGCAACCCGCGCCAGCGCTGCTCGAACCCGATGCTGCGAAGCGCGTGCTCGTCGACGGTATTCGCGACGACCACGAAGTCGCTCACGCCGATGCCGGGCGCGATCTCCCCGAGGTGCGCAGAGAGAAACTGCTTCGCTGCTCGCTCGGCGATCGCCGGATCGCTCGAGCTGCCAGCGACATCGACATGCGTGCCGACCATCGTCACGACCGCGCCGGTCTCGCGATCGAACGTGCGCCGCCAGCCATCGCCGATCTTGCTTGCATCGCCGACGAGCGCGCGGGATGGCACGCGGTGACCATCGGCGAACACCATCTCGCCGCGTGGCGCCGCGGATGCCGAGGTCGCCGCGGCAACGACCGCCATCGCGATCCAGCGCTTCACCGCCAAGGCGCCACGGTCGCCAAGGGGGAGCACCGACCGGTCAGGCGATCCGATCGATCCGATCGATCCGATCGACCGCTTTGCTTGGCGCCCTCGACGGCTTGGCGGTGAGATCCGGTCACGATCAAACGTTCTCACGGGTCGAACCGTAAGCGTGAGCGAAGAGCGTACGCGTACGCGTACGGTTCGGCAGCACGGGGGCACCCCGGGCCGAAACGCAAAAACGCCACGCACCTTGCGTGGCGTTCCTCACGATCTGAAACGAAGCTTACGCGCGAGCCTGCGAGCCCTTGCCCGCCTTCTTCGCCGGCGCAGCAACCACCGGGGCCGCTTTACCGTTGGTCTTCACGGTCGCGCCATTGGTCTTCGCGCCATTGGTCTTCGCCGTCGCAACGCCGGCGTGCTCCTTGAGCTCGGCGATGCGCGGGGTCTTCTCCCACGTGAACTCCGGTTCTTCGCGACCGAAGTGACCGTACGCCGCCGTCTTCCGGAAGATCGGACGACGCAGATCGAGCTCCTGGATCAGCATGCCCGGGCGCGCATCGAACGTGGCGAGGACCGCCTTGGTCAGCTTCTCGTCCGAAACGATGCCCGTGCCGAACGTATCGACGAGCATCGATACGGGCTCCGCAACCCCGATCGCGTACGCGAACTGCACTTCGCAGCGGCGCGCGAGGCCCGAGGCGACGACGTGCTTCGCGATGTAGCGAGCGTAGTACGCGGCCGAACGATCGACCTTGCTCGGATCCTTGCCCGAGAAGGCACCGCCACCGTGGCGCGCGTAGCCGCCGTAGGTGTCGACGATGATCTTGCGGCCGGTGAGGCCGCAGTCGCCCTGCGGGCCACCGATGA
>JANXOP010000035.1 GCA_025357755.1 Kofleriaceae bacterium
CGTCTACGTGCAGCGCGATGCTGGGGACACGCCTGCCGCGCAGCCCGGGCGCATCACGCACTCGGCGGCGATCAGACGCCGCCAGCGGGTCCGGGCCGCCGGCATCGGCGCCCTCGTCGCGCTCGCGATCGGTCTCGGGATCGGTGCGCGACGGCTCCGTCACAAGGCGGTGCCCGTGGTCGTCGCCGCGGTCCAGGCCGACGCCGGCCCGCAGGTCGCGACGCTCGCGCTCGAATCCAAGCCGCCTGGCGCGACCGTGCTGGTCGACGGGATCTCCGTCGGCGAGACGCCGCTGTCGCTGACCACGCTCGCACCTGGGGCTACCGCGACGATCACGTTCAAGCTCGAGGGCTACGTCGATGCGGTCGCGACGATGCGCGCACCGCCGATCGGCGCGACCGAGCGCGTCACGCGCGAGCTCGCTCGCTCGCCCGACTACGTCACCGTGCACGTGATCTCGAACCCTGCGGGTGCCGAGATCCTCACGTCGGGCAAGCCGTCCGGCGTCGATCGAACCTACACGCCGGCCGATCTTCTGGTCCGCGCCGACCAGCCCCTGGCTCTCACGTTGACGATGCCCAACCACGTACCCTTCGTCGTGGCCCCGTTCGTCCCCGGTCACGGTGGTGGTGCCATCGAGCTCGCGAGCATCCTCGCGCCCGGCACGACGCTGCACGTCGAGGCCAAGCAAGGTGGTGAGGCCTCGATTCTCGGGGTTCCGCACTGCCAGCACGTGGCGGTCCCCTTCGACTGCGTGCTCGGACCCGGGACCTACAAGATCGAGCTAGTCGATCGTAACCACACGAAGGTGACACACACACTCGTGTTCGGTCACAGCGACGCGATCGAGCACTTCTGAATCGCGAAAGTTCGGGAACGCTGATCCTCGAAGGGAAGTGACTCTGCTAGGCTGCTTCTCGTGAGCTCGGTTGTATGGGCATCAGACCCGCTGCTCAGCGTTCTTCGTGATCGTCTCGCATCGCCGCGCCTTTCGAGTGGCTATGCACCGCAGGTGGTGACGTCGCTCAAGGCGCTGGTCGAGGCAGGCACCGATCCTACGAAGGTGCTGTTCCTTGATCGCGCGGCGATCCTCGAAGTGGCCGCCGCCAATCACGTGGCGATCGCGAGCCCGGTGATCGCGATCTGCGACGAGCCACTCCAGACCGCGATCATGTGGTTACAGCCGTACCCGTGGATCGCACACGTGTTGAGCGCGTCGATGCTGCAGCATCCGTACGTCGAGGAGCACCTCGAGAACGTGTTGCGCACGCTGTTCTCGTCGACCACGCCGCGCTTGCTCGACTGGCTCGGCCCGAGCCTCACCGGTCGGCGCATTCGCTTGACCCACGCTAACAAGCGGATCGCTCGGATCGAGCGGATGTCAGAATTCTTCGACGCGAATGGTGTGGGCTCGCGTTCACTTCAGATGCTCCGAGATGCCGCCGAGGAACTGCTGACCAACGCGTTCTACGATGCGCCGGTCGCCGCCAAGGTCATGAAACAGCCGGTCCCACGCTCGCAGGACGTGAAACTGCCCGAAGACAGTGCGTGCGATCTTGCCTACGGGTGCCGCGACGATCTCGCGATCGTCCGTGTTCGAGATCCCTTCGGCTCGCTGAGTCGTCAGCGTCTAGTCGATGTCCTCACACGTTGTGCGCGCACCGACATGGGTGTGGAAGTAGATGAAAGTATGGGCGGGGCAGGGTTGGGTATGTGGCGGATCTTCGCGGGTGCATCGTTCGTCGGGGTCTCGGTGATCAAGGAACGGCATACGGAAATCTTGGTCGGAGTGCTCAAGCGCGCTCCGGGGCCGCGTCCGTTCGCTTTTCACCTATACTTTCGAGACAGCGCGAAGCGGCGGTTCTGGCAACTCCGGGGGCGGGATGATGAAAGCAGCGCGCCGACAGTAAACAGGTCCGTCGCGATCGATCCGAGTGCGAAGTAGCCCCCATGGCCCGCGAACTAAAGCCTACCAATCCGATCGTCCGCGCCAAGGCAGGCGTCGACTCCATTGTCGCTGGTGATGTCGCGCTCGTGAGCGTGAGCGGCCTCGTCGACGAACACTTCACCGGGTTCGGCGCGATCGGCGAGGGTATCCGCACCGTCGTGATCAACGTCGCCCAGATGACGCGCATGACGTCGTTCGGAGTGCGGCAGTGGCTCAAGGGTATGGATGCCATGCCCAAGGCCGTCACCGATCTCTACTTGCTGGGTTGTCCGACGTTCTTCGTCGATCAGCTCAACATGGTGCTCAACTTCGGTGGCTCCGCGCAGGTGCTCACGGTCGTCGCACCCTACACGTGCCCGTCGTGTGGCGTCGAATCGGGCGAGACGATCGATGTCCTCGCCGATCGCGCGGTGCTCGCCAAGGGCGGCGTCTCCGACAAGATCTGTACGCGTTGCGGCGGCAAGCTCGAGTTCGACGAGACCCCGGAGAGCTACTTCTCGTTCGTCGGCAAATACGCCGCCTCGAGCATCGCGCCTCCCGCGGCGCAGTTGCTCTCCTCGCAGGGGCTCTACACATCCGTCGTCGACACCTCGACCGAGAAGCCGCCGAAGATCATCAAGCTCGTGCACGGCTCCGTCACGTACTTCAAGATCATCGGCGCGGTCGGCGCGATGTTTCGTGCTCGGCCGTTCCTGGTCGGCGCGGAGGGCGAGGTCGTGATCGATCTGGCCGAGGTCGAGCGCTTCGATCAACTCGGCCAGCGCGAGTGGCGCCGGTTGTTGAAGACACTATCGGGCCAGGTCCCCTCGATCACCCTGGTCGATCTCAACGAAGTCGTGCTCGAGGGTGTCGGCGACAGCTTGACGATGGCGCGCAACATCTCGGTGTCCTCGCTGCTCGCCTCCTACAAGTGCAACGATTGTGGTCGAGTTTCGGCCGAGAGCCAGACCCTCGACGGGATGGGTGGCATGTCCACCCAGCTCCCCGAGGGCGTGTGCAGCACGTGTGGCGGCGTCACTGCCAGTACGCTGCAGGCATCGCTCAGCCCCCTCCAGAAGGTCGTCACCGCGGTGCCTCCGGCGAGCGCGAAGCTAATCGCACAGCGTACCGAGATCCTGTCGCGCGCGATGACCGATGCGAACGTCGCCCAGGCGGGCGACAACGCGACGGCGTCGCTCTCGACCGACGATACGATCCTCGGCAAGTACAAGATCGTGCGCCGGCTCTCGCAGGGCGGCATGGCCGAGGTGTTCCTCGCGAAGCAGGTCGGCATCGGCGGCTTCGAGAAGCCCGTCGCGCTCAAGCGGATCCAGCGTCAGCTGCTCGAGACCCGCCACCTCGCGGTCGACATGTTCCTCAACGAGGCCAAGATCGCCGGCCGGCTGATGCATCCGAACATCGTCCAGGTCCACGACGTCGGCGAGGTCGGCGGCGCGCTGTATCTCGCGATGGAGTATGTCCGCGGCAAGGATCTCCGCGAGATCATCAAGACCCTGCGCAGCACGCGCGCGATGATCCCGCTTCCGATCGCACTGTACGTCGTGCGAGAGGTCGCGCAAGCGCTGCATCACGCCTATTGGTCTTCGGACATGGCAGGCAATCTGCTCGCGGTCGTGCATCGCGACGTATCACCGCACAACATCATCCTGAGCTTCGATGGTGCCGTGAAGCTGCTCGACTTCGGGGTCGCGATGTCGGCGGTCACCGAGCAGACCGAGACGATGATCGTGGGCAAATGGCAATACATGTCGCCCGAGCACACGACCAACCAGGCGATCGATCATCGCTCGGACCTGTTCTCGCTCGGCGTCATCCTCTATCTGCTGTGCACCGCGAACCTCCCGTTCGTCGGCTCGGACCTCAAGGATGTGGTCCGCAAGATTCGCGCGGGCAACTACCTTCCGCTCAAGGAAGCCGCGCCAGATATTCCGGATGCGCTCGCGCAGCTCGTGTCGAGCATGCTCTCGCCCAACCCCGACGATCGGGTCCAAAAAGGCTCCGAGGTCGCGGCCACGTTGACCGAGATCGCTCGGAGCTACGGCATGGATGTCTCGGGTGCGACCATCTCGACCTTCATGAACGAGACGTTCGCTGCCGAAGGACGCGGAGAATCCGGCGCGATCGAGATCGTGCGCCCGCCGGTCTCTGCGCCCAGCCGCCAGGCGCCGCGGCGCGAGATCGAGCAGCGCGCGACGAAGCTCGGCATCGGTGCGCAGGTGGCGCCGCCAGCTTCTCCCAATGACGAGCATCTCCGCGCGACACCGGAGCCCACGCCGCAGCTCGCGCAAACTCCGCTGTCGTCGGCTTCGTTCCCGGCCGCGTTCCCGCATGGCTCGATCAGTCCGAACCAGGTAGCGTTCGCTCCGACCGGCAGCTTCGCGATCAATCGGCGCAGCCAGGATCTCGCCGTCCCGACGAAGCTCGGGGTCGGCTGGACCCCGATGCGTATCGCGTTCCTGGCGATCGGGCTCGCGATCGTGGCGCTGTTGACCTACTTCGTTGCCGGGTCCAACTGAGCCAACTTCCTGCTCGGGTGAGATGCGCGAAGAAACCAGCAAGCCGATCGGCGCGTTGTCACCTCGCCCGCAGGGCGTCGATGTCACGAGCGCCGGTTCGATAGCCCTGGTCAAGATCGCGGGCCTTGTCGACGAGCACTTCGCCGGCTTCGGCCAGTTCGATCCCGGAATCCGCGAGATCGTGCTCGATGCGACCGACATGACCAGGATGACGTCGTTCGGCGTCCGCCAATGGTTGAAGGCGATGGACGCGATCCCGAAGACGATCACGGATCTCTTCGTGGTCGGCTGCCCGACCTTCTTTGTCGATCAGCTGAACATGGTGCTCAACTTCGGCGGTGCCGCGCAAGTGCTCACCGTCGTCGCGCCTTACACGTGTCCATCGTGCGGCGTCGAGTCGGGCGAGACCGTCGATGTTCTCGAGGAACGCGCGCTCTTGGTCAAAGGCGGCGCGCCCGAGAAGGAGTGCACGCGGTGCGCCGCAAAGCTCGAGTTCGACGAGACCTCCGAGAGC
>JANXOP010000043.1 GCA_025357755.1 Kofleriaceae bacterium
GGGCCGACGTTCGAGCTCCTGCTCGAGAAACAACTCGGCCTCGCTTTCTACCGCCAGAACCTCGGCCGCGCACGCAACCGCGGCCTCGAGGTCCTGCTCCGCCGATCGACGGCGCACTGGCTCGGCATGATCTCGTACACGCTGTCGTCCGCCGAGCGCGACGACCCGGAGCTCCTGCGCTCGCTACTCCATCCCGACGACTACCGCGGGTTCCGTCCGTTCGAGCTCGATCAACGTCACAACCTCAACGTGATCGTGTCGCACAAGTGGGAGCGCTGGCGGTTCGGTGCGCGCGTCCAGCTGGTCTCGGGTACGCCGTACACTCCGTTCGCGACCACGACGAATCCAAACCCCGCGCGGTTCTCGGAGAACCTGCCGACGTTCTTCCAGCTCGACCTGCGCGCGGATCGCACGTGGCAACGCGACTGGGGCACGATCAACTTCTACGCCGACATCCAGAACGCGACGAACTACGGCAACGTCGAGTCGCGCGAGGTCGTCAACGAAACGAGCGCCGATCATCCGAACGGCTACAGCGACCTGCCCGGGCTCCCGATCGCGCCGTTTATCGGCGTCGAGTTCGTGCCGCAGTAAAACCGACGCTGGGACGCTCGTAGTACAGTCCTCGGCGATGAGATTCGTTGCGATCGCGACCACGCTTGCCGTCTCGTGTGGAGGATCGCAGCACGGCACCGCGCCCGAAGATCAGCCGCGGGTGATCACGTACGGCCCGCTCGGGATCAAGAGCGATGCAAAGCAGCCGAACCAGGCCGTGATTCTTGGCACCGACACCAAGAATGGCTCGACCGTACTGACCCTGCCGACCGCGACGACGAAGGGCATCGTCGATGCGATGTACGTCGAGATGGGCGGCGGCAAGAAGGCGACCGGCGGGTCGACGCCGGTCAAGCTCGCGACCTCGCCGAACCCCGATCAAGCGGTCCAGGTCGGCGTCTACGAAGAGTTCTCCGGCGGCGCGGGGCCCCAGTGGCGCGCTGGCGTGTGGGTCTCGGCGATCGTCGCGGCGCAGCTCCTCGGCAAGGACCTCACCGATTTTACGTTCTCTGCGACCTCGGGCGGCTACATCGATGGTGCCTCGGCGTCGGGCCTCATGACCGGCGGCTTTCTCGCCGGCATGACCGGCGCGCCGATCGATCCGACCGTGACGATGACCGGCATCATCAACCCGGATGGCACGATCGGTCCGGTCGGCGGGATTCCCGAAAAGTTCCTCGGCTCGATCGCGAAGGGCAAGAAGCGGCTCGGCTATCCGATCGGCATGCGCAAGGCGAAGAGCGAAGCCACCGGCGAGATGGTCGACCTCGTCGAGCTCGCGAAGGCGCACGGCGCCGAAGCAGTCGAGATCGCCGACGCGCACGACGCGTACAAGCTGCTCACTCACAAGGAACTGCCCCAGACCGTGCCCGCAAGCGAAGCCGAGATGGCGCTCGATGCGGGCACGAAGGCGGCGCTCGAGGACAAGTACAAGCAGTGGCAGCAGCGGCTCGCGCAGGAATGGGGACCGCTGATGCAGCTCGATAGCGCCGGTCGATTGCCGCCGCTGCTCGACACGCTGAGGCAGTACACCAAGACCTACGCCGACGCCGCCGAGGCGCTGCACAAGCGCGGCAAGGTCGGCGCCGCCTATCAGCGGATGTTGCTCGCGTGGACGTTCGCGACGAGCACCAACACGACGTATGACATCCTCAACAAGGTCAAGAAAGGCGACATCAATGGTGCGATCGCCGCGATCAGGACCCTCGATCAGCTGAGCGCGAACACCAGCGCGATCTTCCAGAAGATCGGCACGCTGCGCCCGAAAACGCTCGGTGGTCACCTGCAGGAGATGGCCGCGTTTCGCACCGCGCTGCAGAGCTTCGTGTATCGCCAGGTCGCGAACGGGGTCGTCGAGCAGACCATCGCCATGCTCGGCGAGCTGTCGCGCGAGCCCGCCGCCACGCTCGGTTCCGCCGCCGTCGCGGATCGCGTGCTGGCGAGCGTCGCGCCTACCCTGCTCTACCTCGGCCGCACGAGTGCCGAGACCTCGCTCGCCCTCGAGGAGCTCGATTTCGAAAAGGAAGACAGCGTCACGTACATGTGCTCGGTGCCGAACGTGCTGCGGATGGCAACGTCGTTTCAATCCGCCGCCGCAGCGGGCGTCACGTACTTCGATACGATCGTGCTCGAAGAAATCTCGAAGGCGGTCGGGCTCTCGCTCGAGCAAACCCGTCAGCGCTTCGAGATCGTCGAGCCTGACTATCTGATCGCGCAGTCGATGGTGAAGATCGGCGACAACGTCGCCTTCATGAAAGAGATGAAGGCCGCGTGGGGCGAGCACTCGCTGCCCTGGGGGCTGATGTCACTCGCGGCGAGCGAGCTCGGCTACCTCTCGTCCACCGAATTGATCGCGAAGTACTACTCGCTAGGTATCCACACCGGCGACGACAACAAGGTCGACAAGATCGAGTTCGAGCAAGCGTTCACGAACATGCTCGCGAGCGCCGAGCGCAATGCGCGCGCGAACGCCCGCGCGGCAAAGATCGCGGCGGGTGCGATTCCGGTGCAGGCCAAGCTCTCGTACGAAGTCGCGGTCGTGGAACGCGATGGCGACCTCTCCGACAAGGTCGACGCGCTCGGCGAGTTCTGGGCGTCCTCGTACTTCTCTCAAACCGCCGTGATGCTCGCTAGGAACTAGCGGCGGTCTCGGGCGGCCAGAGCGGTAACGCCTCCATCGCGGCCTGCGTTGCGCGAGGTGCGAACAACACGCCACCTTCGATGCGCGCGACATCGAGCATCGCGCCGCCGTCGCCGACGAGCACCGGCAACGCACCGTGTAGCCGCGCTTCGAGCATGCGATCACCGAGCACGCGCTCGAAGCGATGCGGCGCGAGTGGATCGAGGTCGATCATCGCGAGCGCCATGCCGCATGCACCTGCGAGCGAGAGAAAGTCGTGCTCGGTAGCCTCGCTCGCGGCACGCCAACGCGACGGCGAGGTCGGAGCCTCGAGCCACTTCACCGCATCGAGGGGCGGGACGACGAGCTTGACGCGCGGAGGCGCCTCGTCGAGGAAGCGGCCGACCTGGGGATGCAGGCGCGTGCGCCCGAGCTTCGAACGGATCCAGCCGAGCCGGCCCACGCGCCCCTGTGCGAGCGCCTCGATCCACGCGAGCTCGTCGTTCCCGAGTGCGCGCGCGATCTGGCCGACTGGAATTCCCTGGCGCCCATCGCCCTCGAGCCACGCCGCGTACAACAGCGCGATCAGCGCCCGCGATCGCAGATCGATCCCGAAGCGGTGCGCGAGCTCGGTCAGGTTCCACACGTGCGGTGGCGGTGGCGGCGCGGTCGAGCGTCGACTTCGTACGGTCTCGCCCCATGCACACAGCTCGGCGCGCGAACGACTGCGCGGCTCTTCGCCGAGCACGCGGATCGCGGGCTCTTTGCCAGCCGGCACAGCCGCGGTCACCGTGACCGCGGCCTGGACCTGCGCCCGCCACTCGTCGAGTCGGCTCACGACCACGCTCGCGGGCGCGACCGCGGGCGCCTCGACGGTGGGCTCGGATCGAGCCGGCGCATGGATCGCGGCACCCGCGACCACGGCGAGGATCGGGCGTGCCGCGCCGCCGGCGATCGGGATCAACATCGGAATGCCGGTCTCGGGGAGCACGACGACCGCATCACCGGCGACGCCGACCGCGATGATCGGTGCATCGAACGGCAGGACGCGCCGGTCATGGGTGATGAGGTCGATCGCCACGAGCTCCGCCGGTCGCCCCTCTGGCTCGACGAGCGCGATCAGGATCGGCGAGGCCGAGACGGCGAGCACCACGCGCGGAGCGCCGCCGAGCACCGATTCGCCGAGCTGCGTCCCATCGGAGAGCCGGTACGCGGTGGCGGTGCCCGGCGCGTTCCCCGAGACCGCCCACAACAGGGTGTCGCTCGCGGCGAGCCCCGCGAACTTGGGATTCTTCGGTAGGGTGAGGCCGAGCCGGTGGGTCGGGCGTCGTTCCTCCAGATTCCAGGCCTCGAGCCTGCCGCGCGCCGCGACGAGGACCTGCTTGTTCGTGAACGGCGCCACGATCTCGATCGGTCCGCGCACGGTGAGCTTGGTCGTGTTGAGCTCGGCAAGATCGAGCGCGGTCATCGTGTCGGGCCCCGCGACGAGCACCGCGGTCGCACCGACGACGGCGGCCAGGCGTGCCGCGGTGTCGAGGGAGCCCTCCGCGAGGGGCGCGAGCTCGGGGACCGAGAGCACGCGCACCCGCGTCGTGGCGCCGCGCGTCTGAACGACGAGCAAGCGATCGGGGTCGCTGGACATCGCCAGCGTGACCGGCGGCTCGAGATCGAGGAGGATCTCGCCCGCGAGCGTCCAGGTCGTCGCGTCGACCAGGAGGAGGCGCGAACGCTCCGACCAAGCGACCCAGTGTCCGTCGTCGCTGGTGGCGAGCCAACCTGCCCGCGAATTCACCGATGTCATGTCGTCACATCTTACCGCTGATGCGGTGACGGTTCGCCAGTGCGGTGTACGCCGCGGTCGCCGCGTGGGTGCCGAGCGCTAACAGCTCGCGGACCTCGGGCCACAACCGGTGCTCGACCGGGACCGCCACGCCGGCCACCCCTGCCGCCAGCAGGCTCGCCGGCAGGTATTCGCGGTCGTCGAGCCAGCGCGCGAGCAGGGTCGCCGCGCTCTCCGAACGAACGCGCACGTGGGCGAGCGCGGCGAGGAGGTGCTGCGCGTAGCCGTCCTCGGCCGCGGCGGCGGCGACGATCCGATCGATCATCTCGCGATCGCCGAGCGAGAACCGCGCGAGTAGCTCGAGCGCGATCATGCCGGGCTCGCCGCCGCTCGCGATGATCGGGTCGAGGACCGCCGCGAGCTCGGCGCGCGCCGTAGCGTCGATCAAGAGCGGGGTGGTGTCGTCGAGCTCGCTCAGCGCGAGCGCCACGATCGGCAGCGCCTCCGGAATCTCGCGCACAAACGCGGTTGCGATCTGCAACCCCTCCGGCGATCCGCGCAGCGCGAACGCGAGCGCCTCGAGCAGTGGCGACTCGCGAGGATCTGCGACGAGCTCGGCCTGCCCCGCGACCTGAGCCAGGAGCACCCCCGCGACGTCGATCGTCATCGGCGTGAGCGCAGCGCGCACGGCCGCCGTTCGCTCACGGGTCTTGCCGACCGCGAGCTCGCCCGGCATCTGGCGCTCGGCGAGGAACTCGGTCTGACCGAAATCGACGAGCGCGCGCGAGGCGCGTGCGCACACCTCGGGCGCGGGATCGTCGAGACGCGCGAGCAGGTGAGGCACCGCTCGCTCGGCCTCCAGCAACGCGATCGCGAGGACCGCGTGCCCGCGGATCGAAGCGCGGCGATCGCCGAGGCACTCGCCATAACGCTCGCCACACTCGTCGAGCGGAACCTGCGCGGCGACGTGAAGTCCGAGCGAGCGAGTCTCCTCGTCCGTGGACGCGAGCAACTGCGCGACGAGCTCGCTCAGCGGCTCGACCGCAGCAGCGGCGATCAAGCCATCGATGAAGGATGGCAGGAGCGCATCGCCGAGCTCGCCGTCCAGCACGGTCATGCGCAGCGCGACGAACGCGTCCCGCCCGAGTCGCTCCGCCGAGCGACCGAGGATCTCCGCGGCGGCCGCGGCGACCTGGCGATCCGGCAGCGTCATGAAGTAGTCCTCGTCCGGCATCGTCCGCGTTCGATCGAGCGCAGTCAGCTCGTCGAGGAAGGAGCCTCCGGTCCTTCGGCCTTCGATGCGCTGGCGTGCCGCGCGGAGGCGGACGAGCACGGCCTCGCGCACGCGCGCCGACGTCGCCGCGATCGGTCCGAGGCTGCGAGCGACCGCGGCGAGCAACGGTTGCGGGCTGGTGCGATCGAGGAGACCGAGCAGTGCGTCGACGTGCTCGACGAGCTGATCTGCGAGCTCGGGCCGCCACGCCAGCGCGAGGCCGGCCTGGAGCAGCGCGAGGTGGAGCAGCGCCTCGTCGGGCCCGGGATTGGTCGCGAGCGCGGTGATCGCCGCGAGCGCACCATCGGCCGACAGCCGAGCCACCGCCGCGGCGATCGCGTCGTCGGCACGCGGGGCGAAGCGCGCACGCTGCAAGGTCTCGGTGAGTCGGTCATGCGCGACGAAGCGAGGCGCCGCGATGATCGCCGCGAGATCATCGCCGAGCGGAACGCCGCAGGCCGGCCCGGTCATTCGCATGATCTGAGACCGCGCGAGCCAGATCCGGTCTGGCTCGGTGGACGCGAGGATCGGCCGCCCCCACGGATCGAGCACGTACTCGGCGAAGTGGCGTTCGAGCTCCTCGGAAGGTAATGGACCCGCGAGCTCGGGTTGGACGAGCGTGGCGCGGAGCTCCGAGCGCGCACCGTGCGGGGTCAGCGCCACCAGCCTGCGCACGCTCGCTCGGGTCAGGTGGCTGATCACGCGAGGAAGCCCATCTCGCTGTACTCGAGCTCGGCGGCCCACACGAGGTGTCGTTGTTCGACGTTCTGACCGCCCGCGGTCGCGCTGGTCGCGGCGCGCACGAGCGCGTTCATGATGTTGCCGCCCGGCATCGGGAAGCGCTCGGCGAGCACGCTGAAGTCGACGTCCGCCCCGAGCACGACCTCTTTGGGGACCATGCCGCGCCACAGCCGCTCGCGATCCGCCTGGGTCGGTGCCGGGAACCGAACGCGAAACCGGATGCGGCGAAGGAACGCTCGATCGATCGAGTTCTCGGAGTTCGTGGTCATCACGACGATACCCTCGTGGCCTTCCATGCGCTGCAACAGGTAGTTGACCTCGAGGTTCGCGTAGCGATCGTGGGACGACTTGACCTCGGTGCGCTTGGCGAAGATCGAGTCGGCCTCGTCGAACAAGAGGATCACCTGCCCGCGCGACGCCTCGTCGAACACCTTGCCGAGGTTCTTCTCGGTCTCGCCGATGTACTTGTTCACGACCTGCGACAGATCGATGCGATAGAGCTCCATCCCGAGCTCCTTCGCGAGCAGCGAGCAGATCATCGTCTTGCCGGTACCGGGTGGCCCCGAGAACAGTGCCGAGAGCCCGCGTCCGTACGCGAGCTTGCGACCGAACCCCATGTCGGCCATCACCGATTCGCGGTGGCGCGCGAAGTTCAGGAACTCGATCACGCGATCCATGATCTCCTCGGACAGGATCACGTCGCGCCAGTCGAGCGTCGTCCGGACGGGCTCCGCGAGCTCGCCGAGCTGGTGCGCGAGCCGGCGCCGCACGACATCGAGCACGGTCGCATTGTCGATGCGCCCGCCGCGCGCGTGGATGCGATCGAACCGGCTCAGCTCGTCGGTCGTTCCGATGATCGATGCACACGACAGCGAGTAGGTCTTCACGAGCTTCTCGATCGAGAGCTCCGGATCGAGGTGAAGGTGCGGCGGCAGATTTCGGACCCAGATCCGGTGCTGGATCTGCGGCGAAGGAAACGGCACCTGCAGCTCGACGAGCACGCGCGGGACGCGGGGCAGCCACGCCGGCGTGTGCTCGCACACGAGCGCGACGTGCAGCCGCGAACGCGCGAGCCGCTCGGTCAGGAGCGGCCACAGAAACGACTGACCTTCGTGATCGGCGAACTCGTCGGCGCGATCGAGCACGAGGACCGCGGCCTGGAGCTGCGCCTCGCGAAACAGCGACAACAGCGTCCGCGCGAGCTCGCCTGGATCGAGGGTGATGCGCGAGAGCTCGACCAGCAAGACGCCACGCCCGAGCTGACGTGCGGCGGCGGCCGCGATCGACTTGCGCCCGGTGCCACTCGCACCTCGCAACACGACGAGCTGGTCGGAGACCGAGAGCGCTCGCGCCGCGCGCCCGACGATCTCCGGATCATCGAGCAGCAGCGTCTCGGCACCCGGTGGCTCCGCGAGATACGTCGCCATGGTCCCGAGCACGGAGCGTGGTGGCGCCGCGCTCCCGGATAAAAACTCGAGCGTCCGGTCCGCGATGCGGAGCCGCTTGTGGCGGAGGGGCGCGTCGGTGCCCCATCCCGGCGCGGGTGCGAAGTGGATCAAGCCCGAGACGACCAGCGGCGCATCCGACGACAGCCGCATGCGCGCGGTGTCCGCGTTGATCCGATCGCCTGCGGCGATCAGCGCGACGAAGAACAGGACATCGGAGCTGACGTTGTCGTGATCGTCCGAGCGCGTGTCGTAGGGATTGTACGCGCCACCGCTCTCGAGCGCGTACAGCATGGTCAAGAGCTCGATGTCGAGCTGGCTGAGCTCCACGCGCTCGCGCAAGAGCTCGAGAGGCAACACCACTCCGAGTTGTTTCGAGACGTCCGCGCGGCGCGCGATCGCATCATCCAGATCGCCGATCCGTCGGTTGAGCTGCCCGAGCTCGGTGCTCACGGTCTCGAGTAACTCTTCTTTGGCGCGGTCGGGGATGACCGCCGCATCCGGCATCACCGAGCGGATGGTGCGCAGCCGATCGACCAGCAAGCCGAACCGCTCTGCATAGTCGGCGAGCTGCTCGCTGCCGTCCTGATACCCAAAGACATCGTCGTCGTCGGTCATCGGCGCTTCGCCCGAGCGTACCTCGGTTCAGGGCGTGGCTGCATGCACACGCTCGCACAGCTTCTTCGGCCGCATCGCTTTGGCCAGATCGTCGAGCGCCTCCGCGCTCGGCGTCACGCATGCCATCCCCTGCGTGCAGTCACTATCAGCGCTGCACTTGTCCGTGCAGTATCCGCCGCTGGGCCGTTCCGCAGACCCGTTCAGCTCGTGCTTCAAGCACCAGTACGACCGGCACCCCGCACTCGAGTCGCACGAGCCATTCAGCTTGTCCTGGCCGACCACGTTCCACCATTTCAGGTAGGCGAGGACCAAGACCACGGCGAGAAACGCGATCGTGCCGAGCACGTTGAGGACCTTCTTCAACGCCGAGAGCTTACCGCCTCTGTCCCCTGCCGGTATAGACTGGGACATCGGATGGCGAGTGCGAATGGCGTGCAGCTGATCCGGATCGCGCGGTTGCGGCGCTTCGTCGGGGTCTTCGCCCGGGGCGGCGACCGCGAGTCGACCGCCGACGCGCTCGGTGAGCTGGCACGCGCCGATCGCGCGGGTGGATTCACGAGCGATGCCTTGCGTCGCGCGCTGCAGGCCGCGCAGCTGCTTGCCGACGAGGAGACCGGCGAGGCCGGCGTCCGCGCGCTGCTCCATCTCGGCTCGTTGTGTCTCGATACCGGTGCACCGGACTCGGCAGCATCCGCTGCGGAGCTCGCGCGAGAACGCGCCGCGGCGCTGCCCGAGCCCGCGCGCACCGAGCTCTCGGCCGGGGCGATGCTGCTGCTCGGCATCGCGCAGAGCCAGGAAGGTGACGAAGAGGCGCGCGCGAGCCTCGCCGAGGCGCGCGACCTCTTGATCGCGGCGCGCAAGCCGGCCGGCGCGGCACTCGCGCTCGTGCAGCAGGGCCTGCTCGATGTCGCGACCGAGCGCAGTGATGGCGCCGAGCTGTGCTTCCTGTACGCGCGCGACTTCTATCGCAACGCGCAATTGCCGCTCGCCTCCGTCGAGGTCGCGGCCGTCGCCGCGCGCGCGTTCTCGGAGGTCGATCTCTGGAAGAACGCGGAGCGCTGGTTCGTGACTTCGATCGGCGAGGCCGATCTGATCGGCGCGATCCAGCTAGCCGCCGAGCTCACGATCGAGCATGCGGCCGAGCTCGAGCGCTCGGGCCGTGCGAGCGAGGCCCTGCGCGTGGCGAACGATGGCGCGCGGCGATGCGCGCGGCTCGGAACCGACGAGCCGGCCGCGGTGCTCCGCGCGAGCGTCAGCCTGCAGCTCGCGCGGCTCGCCGAAGATCCACGCGAAGCGCTCCAGCATGTCGAAGCGGTGTTCGAGCTCGCACTCGCGCGTCGCGACGGCGCGACCCTGGGCGGCGCGCTCGACGTGCTGGTCACCGGGATCGTGAAGGATCGGTTCGCTGCGGGCACGTGGCGCCTCGTCGAGCGGTTCCGCGATCGGCTGACCGGCGCGGCCTTCGATGCACTCGCCGCCACCGCCGAGACCGCACTCGTCGACCTGCGTCGCTGAGCTCGATCAGGGCGCGGTCGGTGCGGTCGGTGTGGTCGGTGCGATGGGTGCCGCGGGCTGTCTGTCGCGATAGTGCTGCGCGCGGACGCACGCGTCTTTGAGATGCGCCGCGCATGCTTTGTCGAACGCCGGAAAGGCGTCCTCGAACGTGTCGTGCAAGGTGCCCTGGTTCTTGCTCGCCATGGAGCCCACGAGATAGCAGGCCTGGGCGTTGCCACTGTCACATCGCTTCTTGAACGCGAGCACGCTGCGGTATGCGATCCAATCTTCGCCCGGGTTGAAGAGCGCTTCGAGGTCGGTGCAGCTGTGGTCGACCGAGTCGGCACACGCACCGATCAGCGCGTCCACGATCTCGGGCATCTCGAGGGAGTTCCTCGCGGCATTGCTGTTCTTGTTCATCCTCGACATGCCATCACACCCGACCGACGATCCGAGCTTGCACGCGTGGAAGTAGTAGACGGTCGCCGTGTCCGAGTTGCTCATCGCGAAGTTGATGATGCCGTTACCCTCGCTCTTGCCCTCGTAGTACTTCGCGACATCGAGGCACGGCTGCAGATCGCCCGCCTTGCACGCGTGCTTCGCCGAGCGTTTGCGAACGTCGCAGCTCGAGAAGACGCAGATCAGCAGTACGGCCGGGAACACGATAAAGGCCACGACAAACGCGCCGACCGACGACGAGCTCCGGTTCACCAGGGACATTTCACTATTACGTCACGGTTCAGGAACGTGCGCGAGTCCTGCCGTATCGTCGAGCTGCGATGACCGTACGAACCGACCTGTTCTCGACGATGTTCACCCAGGGCTTCGGCTTCGTCGCCAAGGCGAACAAGCACGTGTTCACGGTGGTGCCCGCGGGCATGTTGCATCTTCCGACCGGCCGCCTCGTGACGGGCGACGCGATCGCGACGCTCGACTTCGAGCCACTGTCGCGGACGGCACCGACCGGGGTCTATCCGGTCGAGGCAAGCTTGGTCACCGTGGCACCCGACAAGTCACTGGTCGCCGGCGTGCGGATCGTGTTCTCGGACGCGCCGATCGTCTCGTGGGAGCTGGCTGAGGGTGGGACCGGGGGGGCGCCCGGATACACCGGCCCGCTCGGGCTGTTCATCGATGCGCAGATGCTTCCGGCGCTGCAGGCCTACATCGACGAGGCCGATGGTACCGAGTGGTGGTACGACCCTCCGAAGAAGCAGGGCAACAGCTGGGAGGTCGCCTGCTTCTCGCCGGATAGCGACCGGCCCGAGACGTGTGCATTGTTCCAGACCGGCGACGGCGATGGCGTGTTCGCGAGCTACTGGGGGCTCGATGCCAGCGGAGCGCCGGCGCTGCTCATCACGGACTTCAACGTCGTGCCTTGACCGATGCACGGGTGATGCTGTTGAGCTCGCAGAACGCCTTGTAGTAGCCGTACGAGGTGAACTCGAGCTTTCCACTCGAGTACTGGATCACGTCGTCGAACGGGTCTGCGTCCTCGGTGTGCTTGTCGCATACCGGCGCCTTCAAGTTGCTCAGCCCGCGACTGTTCTTGTCGTCTTGGGTCGGAGCGCTCGAAACGGAGCCGATCTGTCCGCCTGCGCGGCCGGCGTTCATCGCGTCGAAGATATCGGGACCGAAGTAGTCGCCATTCTTGATCTCGCGCTTGTGCTTCGCATGCGGATCGCCGCACGCCGCGCACATCGTGGGCATCTCGAATTTAAAGTAGCTGCGGTTGGTATGTTTGACGGCCGGGCCGTATTGGTCGACGCTCAGGGCGTAGGGGAATTTTAGCGCGAGGTGTTGCACTCGGGTGTCGGTCTCTTCGAGAACGTCGTCCCCTGGCGTTGCTCGCAGATATGCGATGCATGTTCCGCATTGCGTTGGCAGAGATCGGGGATCCGCAGGATTCTGGAACTGCCGATCCGCGACGCTTCCACAATTGGCGCACGGCGCGCGCAGCCCGACGTCGCGCAGCGCGGACCGAGTCTTGAAGCCACCGACGATGAGCGTGAGGATCGCCGCCCCGCCCAGCACGATCGTCGCGCCCACGTTTTCGTCGTCGAACAACGTCCCCGTTGGATGCCGCAACACGTGAACGAGCAGTCCGATCGCGGCGAGCAGCAAGATCGGTCCGATGAAGTCGCTCGGCTTCCGCGGAGTTCGAGTCGCCATGCGACACAACCTACCACTCGTCGCTAGGCTGCCTTCGAGCTCGACGGACCCGAGGGGCCCGGCACGGAATTGATCTGGGCGTAGGTGGCCTTGAATGCCTCGTTCAAGGCCTCGTGTGCGTGGAGCGAATCCTCGTCGAGTTGCTTGGCCTTCGATTTCACCTGACCGGCATGACCATGCAGCTCGGCGGCGGTCGTCGGGCTCGCGCCCTTCACCTTGTCGAGCGACGAAGCGACGGACGTCGTGTGAGCGCGGAACGCGGCGACCATGTTGTCGCCGACCGTGATCGTCTCGAACTGACCGCGGACGAACTCCGGCTGCTTCGCGAGTGCGCCCTTGAGCTTGTCGGTCTGGCGGCTCTTCATATCGACGAAGGTCTCGAGGAGCCCGTTGGCCTTCGTGACCACGTAGCTCGCCGCGTTCTTGACCTTGCCGGTCGCTGCGGGCGATAGCGGCTTGGGCTGCTTGGGTTTGCCCGCAACCTTGGCCTTGGGAGTCGGCGCAGCAACCGAGGCCGTCGCACCTGGCGCTGCCGCACCTGCCGTCGCTGCCTTGGCTTCCGCTGCCTTCTTCGCCTTCTCGGCGGCTTGCTGCTGGCGATCCGCAGCCACGGCCGTCTTCAAGCTCTCGAGGAACGCCTTGGCTTTCGCCTGCTCCGCGACGAGCTCTTGCTGGGTCGTCTCGACGCTGCTCGCGAACGAGTCGGCGTCGGCCATGCTCTGATCACAGTCCGCAGCGTCGGCGAGCGCCTGTTGCTCGTACGATTTCGATTCCCCCTTGTTCTTTCCGGACTCGGCCATCGCGCACTTCGCCGCGTCGAGGCCCTGCGAGCCCGAGATCTTCGAGAACTCCATCCGATGGCGGAGCGCCTCGGTGTACGCCTTCATGTCGCCCATGCTCACGCCGCACAGGCCCTCGAGCACGAGACTCGCGATCTGGTTCTGGATCCAGCCGAAGACCGCGGCGGCCTTCTCGGACGCCCACTGCTTCACGTACCACCAGATCCGCTTGATCGGATGCCACATGCTCGGCTTCTCGCCGGGGTCGGCCTTCGGAGTCGGCGAGCTGCTGGCGCCCGAGCCCTTGCCCTGCTCGCCCGAGCCCTTGTCGGCCTGCGCCGATCCTTCGCTCGCCTTGGCGCCGCTTGTCTTGGCCTCGTCGATCGTGGGACCGAGCGCGGCGGTGTGCTGCTTCGCGGCGTCGGCCTTCTTCTCGGCATCCTCGCCAGACTTGGAGTACGTCGTCGCGGCTTCGTACGCCTTCTTGCGCGCTTCGGCCTGCTGCTTCTTGAACGCGTACGCGACGACCTTCATGCGATTGAGCTCGATCGCGGCCTGCGCGAACTCGCCCGTGAGCTTCGGCCAGTAGGCAAGCTCGCCCGGATCCGGAGCCTTCTCTTTTTCTTCCTCGTGCTTCGGCTCGGCGGGCTCCGCTGCGGCTGCGGCTTGCGGCGCGGCCGCGGCCGGCTCGTCGTGTTTCGCCTCGTCGTGCGCGACGCTCGCGCCACCGCCCTCGTCACCGGGCAGGTCGGCCGTGGCGGACTCGTCGCCTTCGTGGTGCGCACCTTCATCACCGCCGGAGTCGGCTTCGAAGCCTAGCTCCTCGTCGAGACCTTGCAGCATGCCCTCGACGTGCTCCGCGACGTCCGCGTGCTCGACGTGCTCTGCCTGGAACTCGCCGATCTTCTCGTGGCGCTCCGCTTTCTCATCGTCCTCGTGCGCCGCGTGCCCCGACTTTTTCTCGACGACCTTCGTGTACTTCTCGGCGTTCTCGCCCTTCTCGTCCTTCCAGTTGCCGTCGGTGCCACCCTTGGCGATGCCCTTCGCGGCGTTCAAGCCCTCGGTGAGTTGACCCTTGAGCTGCCAGAGGTTCTCGGGTGATTCGCCGCCGCTCGCCACAAGCGGGATCATCTTCCGTTCCTGGATCGTCTTTTCGAGGCTGTGCGCGGTGTGCTCGAGCTTTTCCTTTTCCTCGGCCGTGAGGTTCGGGTTCTCGAGCTTTTGCTCGGCGCTCTTGAGCCGGCCTTCCTGTGCCGCCGTCTCGTTCTGATACTTCTTCGGATCCTTCTTGAACTCTTCGACGCGCTTCTCCTCGAGCTTCTCTTTCTTCTCGTCGGCCTTCTCTTCCTTCTTCGCGTCCTTACGGCCTTCCTCGTACTCCTTCTTCGCCGCCTTGCCTTCGTCCTTCTCGGCGTTCGCGACCGCTTGCGCCTTACCGGCCTCCAGCTCGTCGGCTTTCGCGTAGGACGCGTCGGAGCGGCGAACGTTCTCCTGTGGGATCCGGCCGTTCTCGCCGCGGTTGTCGGCTAGCTGATTATTGCCAGCCTCGCGGTTACGCGTGATGTCGCGATCGATCGTCTCGCGCTCGCGATTCGCCGCGTCTCGGCCCGCGTTGCGCTCGACGCTGACCGCGATGACCTTCGCGTCTTCCTCGGCGCTCTTCTTGAGCGTGTCGGAGAATCCGGCCGCCTTGCCGCCCGCGAGCTTACCGAGGCCTTCGCCGGCTCCATCGATCTTGTTGACCCAGCCGACGTTATCGAGCTTGCCCGCGCCGCGCTCGAGGCCCTTCATCGCGGCCGAGTTGTTGATCGCCTTGACGACCTTGGTGTCACGGAGCTTCTCGAGCGCCGTGCCCGGCGATTTCCACACCTTCGAGAGCAAGCCCGAGCCGGCGACCTTCGCCTCTTTCTCGAGGCCGATGCCCATCTTGTAGCCGATGTTCTTGGCCCAGTTCGCGACCGGACCGAGCGCCTTGCCGGCGAACTTGCCGACGACACCCTTGAACTTCGCGAACAGGTTGCCGATCACGTTCTTCGAGGCCGACTTGAAGCCCTTCATGAAGCCAGGGCCGTACGTCATCGCGAGGCTGAGCACGTGCCCACCGACCGACGTTGCCTCGGTGACCATCATGTCCGCGGTCGCGGCCTTCTCCTCGTTCGAGGCCCCCTTGCCGATCTGCTTCGCGAGCACGACGCCGTTGAGGCCCGTGAGGATACCGCCGAGCACGACGCCGAGCACATCGCAGATGATGCCGACGACATTGAGCACGCGCGCCACGGCCGAGACGGCCGCGCCGATCGGCGGCAGGATCATGCCGAGCAAACCGACGATCGTGAGCACGAGGCCGATCTTGGTGCACACGTTGCCGACGATCGAGACGACGTTCGCGAAGCGCGAGATGCCGCGCATGATCTGGCCGAGGCCACCCTCGACCTTGGCGTACGGGTTGTCGCCGAACGCGGCGGTGACCTCTTTCTTGCCGAGGAAGTTGGAGAGCTTCGAGGTCGCGCTGTCGACCTTGCCGGAGCCGTCGACGTACTTCTCGAGCTGACCGTCGAAGCCCTTCGCCACCGCCGACATCTCTTTGATCTTCGAGAGGCGCTCGGTCGGCTCGTGGGACTTCTTCGGATATTTGTCGAGCCAACCGTCGATATCGGCTTCGCCACTGTTGGCCGCCTGGAGGGTGATCGAGGTGGGCGCCGAGCCGACGCTGCCACTGACCTTCGCATCCTTGCCGCCTGCCTTGCCGGCGGCCTTTGCCTCAGCCCCACCCGCTCCGGTCTTCTTCGCCTCGACCGCCGGTGGCTTCGAGGCGTGCGCCGCCTTGACGTCGGGCTTGACCGCCGCGCCCGCGGGCGGGTTCTTGGCGCTCGGATCTTCTTTGAGCTCTTTCTTCGCGTCTTCGTCGTTCGCGGCCTTCTCGTTGGCGTCTGCCTTCGCCTTCTCGATCTTGCCGTGGACTTCGTCTTCTTTGATCGGAGCGTTCGCGCTCTTCTCCGCGAGGCCCGCCGTGAACGACGCCGGGAAGTGCGCCGCGATCGCGTTCTCGACCTTGTTGATCGCCTTCTGGTCCTCGTCGGCGCCCTTGTAGTCGTACTTGGCGAGCGCCGCCTTGGGGTCCATGTTTACGGGATCGGGTGCGTCGGCCATAAAGGTCTCCGGGAGAGAGCGCTAGGAGCCTCCATCTTACGGTGACTGGACGGCCGGTCTCCCCACAATCTGAGGGGTTTGTGGCCGTTTTACATCCGTCGGAAGTCCTTCGCGGCGTGGGCGGCACGCGTGACCTGCTCGGCGATCTCCTGGAACTTCTCGCGCCCGATCCGGTCGGCGAATGCCACCAGATGGGGGCGGATCACGTCCTTGGAGACATCCCCGAGGGTCTCGCGCAGCCGGGCATTGGCATCGGCAAACGTCCGGTACGCCGATGCAAGATCGCCCTTTTGCTCGTAGATCTGAGACATTAGCGCGACGGCGGCGCCGTACCGCGGCAGATCCTGCTTCGCCACCGCCGAGCTCGCGATCTCGATGCATCGGTCGAGCGCGGCGTGGGTCTGGCCCTTCTTCGCGAACACTCCCGCCTGGCCGATCAGCGCCGCCATGTGCAGCGAATCGAGGCCATGTTCTTGCGCGGAGTCGCGGGTGATCTGTAGGTGTCGCTCCGCTTCCTCGCGGCTGATCAGATCGTCGCGCTCGGTCAGCGTGCCGGCCAGCGCGATCCGCATCTCGAGCTCGTCCTCGACCGAGCCGGCGCGCTTGGCGATCGCGACGATCTCGCGCAGCGCATGGCAGCCGCGTTCGAGCAGGCCTTGCGCGAGTGCCACGGCCGCACGCGTTTGCTGGCACGCGAAACGCTGCTCGCTCAGCTCGTCGTCGCCCTCGAGCCCGGCCGAGAGGACGTCGAGTCGCTTGTCCGCCTCCCCATAGTCACGCTGCTCGATCGCGAGCTCGGCCCATCCCAGCACGAGATGCGCCACGGCGCGCCGCGCGTCGACCGTCTCGGCCTCGTCACTATCTTCAGCGCCGAGCGCGGACAACATCGTCCGTGCGCCGGCGAGATCATCGCGCCGGATCGCGGTGCGCGCGAGCAGCACCTGGCAGTCGAGCACGCGCCAGCGATCGTCATCGCCGAAGCGGTCACGCGCGCGCTTCGCGAGCTGTGCGGTGCCTTCCAGATCGGTCTCCGAGAGCTTCACCTGCGCGAGACGCAGCAGCACGCGACCTTCGAGCGCGGGGTGACCGCCGGTGTCGAGCAAGGCGGCCGCCTCGGTGAGCAGCGGGCGAACGATGGCCTGGCGATGCCCGAGCAACGGTTCGGCCTCGGCAAGGTCGATCAACGCGAGCGCGAGCGGCTCGCCACCTGCAGCCCGCGCGGCGGCCACGCACTCGATCAACGCGGCCAACGCGGCGAGCACCATCGGGCTAGGTTATCACCGAGTGCGGGCCCTAGCCGCGTTGGCTGCGCAGGAGCTCGGCGATGTCTTTTTGGCCGGCCGGATCTTCGAGCAGCGTGATCGGCTGATCGACGAGGATCTTGTCCTCGAGGATGATCTCGAGCGCACGCCGCGCGCCGATCAACCCCGAGGCGCGCCCCGGCAACTGCAGCGACCAATCGGCGACGCCGGCCTTCTTCACGACTCCGAGGATCCATTTGAGGTCCTGGCGAAACCGATCGTCGGTGTAGCCCTTCGCATCGCCGAGCCCGAACCACATCACGCGGTTGAAGCGCAGCCGCCGACCGGGCGGCAGCAGCATGGTCTCGCCCTGCTCCGAGGTCGCCCTCGACGAGGCGATCAAGCGCGACAGCCGACCGCACAACCGCCAATCCGCGAGCCCCGCGGCGCCGCGTAGCGGCCGGTCGTCCTTGAACACCGGCAGGACGAGGCAATCGCGCGAGCTCTCGTCCCAGCGCGCCAGATCGAGCGGCAGGACGGTGAGCGCCACTAATCCTCCGGCGTGCGACCGACCGCGGTCGCGATGCGGTCGAGCACACCGTTGACGAACGCGGACGATTCGGCCGTACCGAACCGCTTTGCGAGCTCGACGGCTTCGTTGATCACGACCTTCACGGGCACCTCGCGAAACGCGACGAGCTCGGTCGCGCCGAGGCGTAAGATGTTGCGATCGACGCGCGACATGCGCTCGAGCCGCCAGTTGCGGGATGACGTGGCGATCAGGCCATCGATCTCGACGGCCCGCTCGGTCGCGGCCGATACGAGATCACGCGCGAACGTTTGCGCGGTGACATCGAGCTCGAGCTCGAACTGATCGGCCCACCCGATCGCCGAACCCGCGACATCCGCGGTCGGATCATGATCACGCGCGTACAACAACTGAAGCGCGAAGGCGCGACCCTTCGTGCGGTTGCCCTGGCTCGGAGACGCTTGGCTCACTTCTGCTTCTTCGCCTTCAGCTGCTTGAACAGCGTGGCGAGCTCGATCGCGGTCATCGCCGCGTCGAAGCCCTTGTTGCCCGCCTTGGTCCCCGCGCGCTCGAGCGCTTGTTCGATCGTATCGGTCGTGAGCACGCCGAAGCTGACCGCGATATCGGTCCCTGCTGCCGCGCTCGCGAGCCCCTTGGCCGCTTCGCCCGCGACGTAGTCGAAGTGCGGCGTCGCGCCGCGAATCACCGCGCCGAGGGCGATCACGGCATCGATGCCACCGCGGGCGATCACCTGACGCACGACCTGCGGCAGCTCCCACGCACCGGGGCAGCGCACGAGCATGATGTCCTTGTCGCTGCCGCCGGTCCGCGTGATCGCATCGACCGCGCCACCGATCAGCGGCTCGACGATGAGGCCGTTGAACCGGGCCGCGACGATCGCGAACCGCAGGCCGGCGGCGGACAGAGTGCCTTCAATAGTGGTCGGCATAGAATGCCGGCCAGGTATACATCAGCCCGTTGTCTTGGTGCGAGCGCCAGCGGATGGATGGCGTGGCGAGAGAGGGACACGCTCGACGACATCGATACCGAAGCCCTCGAGGCCCGGAATCTTGCGGTCGCTCCACATCATGAGCCGGATCTTGCTGCAGCCGAGGTCCGCGAGGACCTGTGCGCCGAGGCCGAAATCGCGGAGCGCCTCGCTGGTCTGGGGCGCCTGAGCGAAGCTCGGTCGCACGACTTCGCGCTGCAGTACGAGGCGCGCAAACGAGCTGCCGAGGTTCATGCGATGCCGGTTCACGACGTAGAGAAGTACTCCGACGCCGGCCTGATCGATCGCTTCGAGCGCTTGCACCAGATCCGGGCGCAGGCTGAACGGATCCGCGAGCGGATCGATCTGCGCGACGCGCACCAGCACGGGCTGGCCCGCGGCCGATGCAGCCGCGACATCGCCGCGCACGAGCGCGAGGTACTCGGTCTCTTCGACGTCCGAGGTATAGTAGCTCGCGGCGAACGGTTCGCCCGGTCCGAGCTGTCCCGGCCGCATCGAGCCGGTGCCCTGGCAGCGCACGATCTGTTCGCGCTCCAGGCGATACGCGATCATGTCGGCGACCGAGAGCAGGATCATGCCGTGCTTGGCCGCGAACTCTTCGAGCTCGGGGCGCCGCGCCATCTCGCCGTCCTCGCGCATGATCTCGCAGATCACGCCGGCCGGCTTGAGCCCGGCCATGCGCGCGAGGTCGACCGAACCTTCGGTCTGGCCGGTGCGCACGAGCACGCCGCCCTTGCGCGCGCGGAGGGGGAAGATGTGACCCGGCGAGACGATCTTCGTGGGCCCCGCGTCATCCGCGATCGCCGCGCGGATCGTGGTCGCGCGATCGCGCGCCGAGATTCCGGTCGAGACGCCGTGACGCGCTTCGATCGAGACCGTGAACGCGGTGCCGAGCGAGGCCTGGTTATCCCGCACCATCGGTGCGAGCTCGAGCTTGTCGATCATCGCGTCGTCCATCGCGAGGCAGATCAGGCCGCGCGCATGGGTCGCCATGAAGTTGATCGCTTCCGGCGTGACGAGCTCTGCCGCGAACACCAGGTCGCCCTCGTTCTCGCGATCTTCATCGTCGACGAGGATCACCATCTTGCCAGCGCGGATCTCGTCCAGCGCGCGTTGCACACGTTCGATCGCATTCGCCGGGGTCGGGTTCGTCATTTAGGGCCTCCAAGTAACTTCTCGACGTGCTTGGCCAAGATATCGGTCTCGAGGTTCACGCGATCGCCGAGGGTCAGCGCGCCGAGCGTGGTCCAGTCGCGGGTGTGCGGAATGATCGCGACCGAAAAACTCTCGGCATCGACCGCGTTCACGGTCAGCGACACGCCATTGATCGCGATCGAGCCCTTCTCGACGATGTACTTCAGGAGGTGCGGCCCGGCGTGAAAGCCGAGCACGAGGTTCGCGCCCATGTCGCGACGGATCGAGAGCTCACCCGTGCCGTCGATGTGGCCGGTGACCCAGTGACCGCCCATGCGATCGCCGACCTTGAGCGAGCGCTCCAGGTTGACGCGCGAACCGATACGAACCTTCGCCAGGGTCGTACGCTCGAGAGTCTCGGCGCCTGCGAGCACGGTGAACGAGTCGCGCGCGATTTCAGTGACCGTGAGACACGCGCCGTCGTGACAGACCGATTCGCCGATCACGAGCTCGCCAAGTGGGATGCGGGTCGGCCGAACGCCGAGGATCAGGGCATCGGAGCGGCGGTCAGCTCGGACGACCGTTCCGAGGTCTTCGACGAGGCCGGTGAACATCGAGAAACTCTTACCATGCTATGCGGGAACAAACCGCAATCGCAGGTCATCGCCCAGATAGCTAGGAAGGCCGAATGGTCGCAGCTCGTGCGCGGCGGCGAGCG
>JANXOP010000062.1 GCA_025357755.1 Kofleriaceae bacterium
TTGCATTGCCGCCGATCGCGGCGATCGTCGGACACGGCGCACCGGCGTGGCTCTTCGCCCACGTCGCGAAGCGAGTGAACACGTCCGTCAAGCGCGCCGCGAGCGCGAGGTTCGTATCGACCATCTCGGGCGCGACCGACATCGCATCGGTCGCGGCATCGGTGGTCGCGATGGCCGTGACGGTCATCGGAATCGGATCGATCCGCGAGCTCGTCGATGGCGTCGCCGCCTCGTTCGAGCCTCGCGTCATCGCGATAGACGCGATGCCCGCGATCCCGAGCGCACACACGCCGCCGATCACCAGCGATGTCTTCTTGGTCTTGGAGCGTGGCGCTTCCCGGTGCGTGCCGCCGGTCATGCCGGTCGCCTCGGCGAGCGTCGTCAGGCCGCCGACCGCGACCATGCTGGCTGGTGTCGGGTGCGTCTGGACGCCAGGAACCGGCGTGATGGTCCGGTGGGTACCCTGTACAGGAGTGGAGGTTCGCGACCAGGCACGCCCCGTTCCGTCGAGCGCGCCGAGGACGTGCGCGAGCTCGCTCGCATTCGCATAACGTGCGCTCGGATCCTTCGCGAGGCATTTCATGATCACCGCTTCGATCGGCGCGGGAATGTGCGCCGCAAACTCCGAGGGTCGGGGCGGATCGTTGACGAGATGCATCGCGATGAGCTCGCCGCCGCCGCTCGCCACGAACGGTGGTCGCTTCGTGAGCAGCGCGAAGAACACGCAACCGAGCGAGTACACATCGCTGCGCTGATCGACCTGCCCGGCACCACGGCACTGTTCGGGTGACATGTAGGCCGGCGTGCCGAGCACGAGCGACGCGTTGGTGTGTTGGGTTTGCGTCGGATCGCCCACGAGTTTCGCGATCCCGAAATCGAGCACCTTCGCTCGCTCGCCACCCGCAACCTCGGGGTCGCGAACCAAGAAGATATTTTCTGGCTTGAGATCGCGGTGAACGATCCCTCGCGCGTGCGCCGCGCCCAGCGTGCTCGCGACCTGGCGCAGGACGCGCAGCGCATCCGGTGCGGCGAAGGCGCCCGCATGCTTGAGCCGATCATGCAGCGTCTCGCCCTCGAGCAACTCCATCACGAGGTACGCGCTGCCGTCGGTATGATTGCCGTAATCGAACACCTGGACGATGCCCGGATCGGCGATCGCGGTCGCCGCCTTCGCTTCGTTGAAGAACCGGGTCACGATCTCGGGCCGCATCGAGAAGCTCGCGTGCAGCAGCTTGATCGCAGCACGCCGGCCGAGCTTCGTGTGCTCGGCCATCCACACCGAGCCCATCCCGCCCTCGCCGATCTTCTCGAGGAGCTTGTAGGCGCCGATCTCGGCACCCACCATCACTGAGCGCTCACCAGGTAGACGTTGATGCTCCCCTGAGTCGCCACGACGAAGTCTGGCACCGTGTCGCTGTTGAAATCACCTACACCCATCGCGACCACATTGGCCGGGATCGGGATGACGGCCGCCTTCACGAACGCCGTCGTTCCGTCCGCCGGGTTGATGAAGGGTTCGATTGCTCCTGAACTACCGCTCGATGCCACGACGAAGTCTTCGTACCCGTCGCCATCGAGATCGAGGACAGCGACGGCGACCGAGGGATAGGCGGTGTCGATGCTGACGCTGCCCATGCTCCCGGTCCCATCGTTGGTGAAGACCCCGATCACCGACTGGCTCTTCGTCGTCGCGAGCAAGTCGATGTCGCCATCGTGATCTAGATCAGCTGCAGCGAGCCGATAGGGACCGACGAACGGAGCCAAGACACTCCCGCCATAGTCCGGGATCGGAGAGCCCGTCGAGCTCTTGCCAAATTGCACCAGCACTTGGCCTTCGTTCTGGTCTGCCACTGCCGTATCGACCATGTGATCGCCGTTGAAGTCTGCGAGCACGAGGTCGCTCGGTAGCGCACCGCACTGCACGGTCGCCGAGCCGCTGAACTGGATCGTGGACGGCTCATTTTGGGTCGTCCGATTGAAGACCTGATGCAAGAGATCGTTGCTGTGATCGGTCGTCGCGAGATCGAGCAAGCCATCGCCATTGAGATCGCCGACCGCGACGGCCTGCGTGTTCATTCCGAACGTCATGTAGGACTGGAGATTTCCGAAGCTCGTCATGCCCGGAGACGACGTGTTATTGACGAAGATCGCGAGGCCCGTCCCCGTGTCAGTCGTCGAGATCATCTCTGGTTTGCCATCGGCATTGAGATCCGCGAGGACGACGCGTGCAGGAGTGAACCCCGGCGCGAACGAAGGCTGTGCAACGAACGAGGCATTCGACGCGCCCTGCGGCGTGGTATCGAGATAGATGACGAGATCGCCGTTACTGGGGCCAGCGAGCGCGAAGTCGGGCTTGCCGTCGCCGTCGATATCCGCGACGGCGAGATCCTTGATCACGCTCGCGCTCATCGAACCGGCTGGCAGCAGGCTGCGCGATTCGACGGTGACCACATAAAGCGTGACTTGTCCCGACGAGGAGATGACCTGGTAGGTCACTGGAGAAGTAAAATTGTGGCTGGCCACGCCACTGAGCTGGACCTCATTGCCGATCTTCACGACATCGCTGGGATCGGACGTCTGGAAAGTCGGGGTCATCGCAACGCGATCGACCTCGAAGCCGATCGCGGTCACCCTCCCACTATCGGGGCCGCCATCGAGGCCAACGGTGCCGCGAAGATCGTGGACCAGCTGCGCGTTGCTCGCCTTCTTGAATCCGAAGGAAGCGAACCTGCCCGCTGCGAGGGGCGCGTCGAGCACGCTCGCATCATTCGAGACGCGATCAGGGCGCGGGAAGCCACACGCCGACAATGCAGCGGCAAGAACCAACCACCGGGACCGTGCCATTCCCACGCCAAATCATAGCGCACTCGGAGGCGCGTTTCTGGGTTGGGTTACGTCGGGGCTCGAACGCCGAGCGCTTCGAGAACTTCGCCGCAGACCATCTCGCCGAGCCGCTGGATCAGCTGCTCGCCTTCGGCCACCGAGGCGGCGGCCGGATCACCCGCGTAGGCGGCCTGCATCCCCATCGCCTCGAACGTGGTCACGCCGTCGCGCAGCTTGTCGCTGAGGCTGATGGGGACGGCTGGCAAGCGGAGGCGCAGCGGCTCGTTGACGAGCTCGGGCGCCGCCGCCATCATGATCGAGGTCTCGTAGCGGCCGGCGTGGCACTGGCCGCTCTTGAACTCCGCCGAGAGCGTCCGCGCCCACTTCTTCGTGAGCGGACACGCGACGCTGACTCGCTTCTTCGCATCGCCTTCGCGACCCTCGAGCACGGCGCGGACCGCTGCATCTTGTGCGGGCTCCAGATGATTGTTGACCAAGCAGACGTGGCGGATGCCGCTGCCGAGCAAGCCATCGACGACCGCCGCGAGGTACGCGGTGAGTACCGTCGGCGGGATCGAGACGGCACCCGAGAAGCCGGTCGCACACTCGGTCACGCCGTACGGAACGGCGGGTGCGATCACCGCGACCATCGTGCCGCGCTTGTCGAGGAGCTCGCACGCGCGAAGGCACGCCGCAGCGGAGATCAAGACATCGGTCGCGAGGCCGAGATGCGGACCGTGCGGCTCGGTAGAGCCGACCGGCACGAGCGCGATCACGGCGCGCTTGCTCGCGACGAGCGACTCGAGTGACGCGGTGGTGTGACGGGCCAGGAACTTGTCGGTCATCGGTCGATCAATTCTGCGGGAGCTCGCCGCGTTTTTCGCGCTCGATCAGCGCCTTCTTGTCGACCTTGCCGCGGTCGTTCTTCGGCAGATCGTCGACGAAGACGATCCAGCGTGGATACTTGTGCTTCGACAACTTGCCTTGCACGTGCGCCTTCAGCTCGTCGGCGAGCGCTGCCCGATCGGCGGGGGTGGCGAGCCGCGCGCGCGCATCGGGTCGCACTTCGATCAGCGCCTTGGGCTTGGTCAGGCCTTGGTCCTGCGCGGGAATCACCGCGACGACCGAGACCGCCGGGTGATCGAGCAAGCAGTCCTCGACCTCGCGCGGTGCGACGAAGATGCCGCCCACCTTGAACAGATCATCAGCGCGGCCCGAGAAGTAGAGGTAGCCCTCGGCGTCGATCGTGAACAAGTCGCCGGTGCGGCACCAGTGGCCGTGGAAGGTCTTCCAGCTCTTGTCGCGATCACCGAAGTAGCCGTGCGCGACGCTGTCGCCCTTGACCCACAGCACGCCGATCTCTCCGGCGGGCAGCGGCTCACCACCGGGCGTATCGGCCTCCTCGGGCAAGATCCGGAGCTCGTAGCCCGCGACGACGCGGCCGAGCGATCCGGGCTTGATGTCGCCAGGGCGATTCGAGCAGTAGATGTGAAACATCTCGGCCGAGCCGATGCCATCGAAGACATGCGCAGGAAACCGCGCCTGAAACCGACGCAGCAGCGGCTCGGGGAGCGCCTCGCCCGCCGAGAGATGGAAGCGAACGGTCGAGAGATCGAGGCCGGCTTCGCCGCGCGCCTTACGCTCCTCGTCGAGATCGAGCAGCTTGCCGAGCATCGTCGGCACGTTCGTGACGATCGTCGCGCGATAGCGTTCGATCGCCGCGCTCACCGATTCCGCGGTCGGGCGCTCGCTGAACAACCCGACCGAGGCACCGACCGCGAACGGGAACCACAGGTTGGTGCCAGTCGCGTAGCCGAAGAACAGGCGCGGCACGCTGACCGTGATGTCGTCTTCGCGATAGCCGACCGTGCCCTTCGCGTAGACTTCGGTGTTGAACGCGAAGTCGCGATGGCTGTGCATCGCGGCCTTGCTGCGGCCGGTCGAGCCGGCGGTGAACAACCAGATCGCCGGATCGTCGCGCCGCAACCTCGGCAGCGCGGCCGTGAGCTCGCGACCGCGCGTGATCGAGGCGTCGAGCGAGAGCGCCTGACGGCCCATCTTGACGACCTCGGTCGGCACCGCGATCGGTGCTTCCGGATCGTCGCCGGTCGCCGCATCGGGCGAGAGTAAGATCGTGTGCAGATTCGGCAGTGCATCGAGCTGAGGTGCGAGCCGGCTCGCGACCTCGGCAGTCGTGATCAAGGCCGCGCACTTGGTGTACTCGCAGACGTATGCGAGGTCCTCGGTGGGTGAGAGCGGGTTGCCCATCGCGAGCACGCCCCCGGCCGCGAGGATGCCGAAGATGCTCCACGCGAATGCCGGCGTATCGGGCAGCACGAGATACACGCGCTGCTCGGGGCGCAGCCCTGCTGCGACGAGGAACTTCGCGAGCGAGCGTGCGCGATCCGCGACCTGCGTGTAGGTCCACGTGCGATCGCCGAAGCGCAGCGCGATGCGCTCGCCGCGGCCCTCCGTGACCCGATCGAACAGGAAGTAGTTCGCGAGGCTGAGGTCCTCGGGGAACGTCGGCATCACGGCTTCTCCAGGGGCTTGGCGATCTCCCGGGATTTCGTGCGCGGCGCGTACGCTGCTGCGATCGAGCGACCGATGATCGTGCGCTGGATCTCGCTCGTACCTTCGTAGATCCGCAGCGGCCGCACCGCGCGATAGAGGTGCTCCACGACCGAGCCCGCCATCACGCCACGGCCACCGAACAGTTGCACCGCGCGATCGATCACCCGCGACGCCGCCTCGGTCGCACCGAGCTTCGCGATCGAGACCTCCATCGTGACGCGCGCATCGGTCGTGTCCTTGCGGTGCGCCGCGCGCAGCACGAGCAACCGCGCGCTATCGAGATCGACCGCCATATCGGCGAGGTGGGCCTGGACGAGCTGCTGCTCCGAGAGTGGCTTGCCGAACTGGATCCGGTGCGTGACGAACTTCGCGGCCTCGTCGAGCGCGCGCCGCGCCATACCGACCGCCGCCGCGCCAACCGAGACCCGGAAGGCGTCGAGCGTCTGCATCGCGAGCTTCATGCCCTGCCCGACCTCGCCGATCCGCGCGCTCGGCGGCACGATGACACCTTCGAGCAGGAGGGCACCGATCGGATGCGGCGCGGTCGCGACCAAGGGTTTCACGGTCACGCCCGGGGCGCTGAGGTTGACCCAGAACGCGGTGAGGCCACCCGAGCCGAGCGATGGCTCGGTCGAGGCGAAGACCGTCGCATGATCGGCGATGCCGAGGTTCGAGATGAACAGCTTCTCGCCATCGAGACGATAGCCCTCGACCACCGGCGCGGCGCGCATCTGGATCGATGCGACGTCCGACCCGGCTTCGGGCTCGGTCAGCGCGAACGCCGCGATACCGGCGCCGCGGGCATACGAGCGCGCCTCGTCGCGTTGCGCCGGCGTGCCCGCGAGCAGCAGCGGCTGGACGCCGAGGCCCTGGACCGCGAAGATCGAATCGGCGCGCGCCGAGACGTAGCCGAGCATCTCACGCGCGAGGCACAGCGAGCGCGCATCGGTCTTGCCGCTCGCTGGCGCGACCAGCTCGAACAGCCCTGCCCTCGCGAGCGCATCGACCGCGGCACGATCGCGCGCCGGTTCGTCGGCCGCGTCTTCGGCGGCAGCGATCGCATCGGCCGCGCGCACGAGCCGTGCCCCCAGCTCGTGATGCGAAGGCTCGAAGAACATCGGGAGATCTTCGTGCGAGAGCTTCATGTTTTATTTTCCAGGGTCGGGTGCGCCGGCGAACCGCGCCGGCCGGGCTTCTTTGAACGACGCATGCGCCTCGGCAAAGTCCGGGTGCTGCATGCACAGCGCCTGGGCCTGCGCCTCGGCCTCGATCGCGGCGCCGAGCGCCATCGTGTGCTCGCTCTCGAGCATCTGCTTGGTCATCGCATGTGCGAAGGCCGGGCCGGCGGCGAGCTTCGCGGCCCACTCCTGCGCGAGGGCGACCGCGGCATCGCCATCCGCGACGACCCGATTGACGAGGCCGATCCGCTCGGCGTGCGCGCAATCGATGACCTCGCCGAAGAACAGCAGCTCGCTCGCGTGACCGAGCCCGACGATCCGTGGCAGCAGGTACGTCGCGCCCATGTCGGCGCCACACAGCCCGACTTTCGGGAAGATGAACCCGAACCGCGCGTTCGCCGCCGCGATCCGGAGATCACACGCCGCCGCGATCACCGCGCCGGCACCGACGGCGATGCCATTGATCGCCGCGATCACCGGGCGCTTGCACGCGCGGATCGCCTCGATCAAGCGACCGGTCGCGCGCGTGAAGGCGACGAGTGCCGCGGTATCGCGACCGAGCAACTCCTTGATGATGTCATCTTGATCGCCACCGGAGCAGAAGCCGCGACCGCGGCCCGTGATCACGACCGCGCGGACCTCGGCGATGGTATCGAGCTGCTCGAAGGTCTCGGCGAGCTCCTGGTAGATCTCGAAGGTCAGCGCGTTGAGCCGCTTCGGACGATCGAGCGTGATCGTCGCGACGCCGGCCTCGAGCGTGAGCTCGAACGTGGTCGGCGCGATCACGATTCGTGCTCCAGGTGCGCGATGCACTGGATCTCGATCAGCGCTTCGGGCTCGAACAGCGCGGTGACGGCGACGAGCGCCATCGCCGGGTAGAAGTTGCCGAGGCGCTCGCGCCACACCGGGCCGAGTTGCTTGCGCGCGGTGCGGTAGACCTCCATATCGGTGACGTAGACGGTCATCGAGGCGAGGTCGTTGACATGGGCGTGCGCCACCTTCAACACCGCGAGGATGTTGTCGAGGCACTGAGCGAATTGCCCGACGAGGTCTTTGGCTTCGAACACGCCATTCTTCCAGCCGAGCTGACCCGCGATGTGCAGGGTCTTGCCGTGGCCGATGCGCGCATCCGCGTAGCCCTTCGGCACGGGACCTTCCAACAAAACCAACTCGGTGCTCATAGAATTTCTGCGCTCATTTGAGAATCGCTCCACCGTCGATCACGAGCGTCTGACCGTGGATCCCGCGCGCCGCGTCGGCACACAGCATCGAGACCGCGTGCGAGACCTCCGTGACATCGAGTAACCGGTGCTGCGGGTTCATCACCTCGAGCGTCTTGCGGGCTTCCTCGACGCTGCGCCCGGTCTTCTCGGCGATCCGGTTCACGGCCTCGTCGACGATCTGGGTCTGGACCCAGCCCGGGCAGATCGCATTGATCGTCACGCCGGTACGCGCGAGATCGATCGCGAGCGCGCGGGTGTAGCCGACCATCGCGTGCTTCGCGGCGCAGTAGGCCGAGGAGTAGCGATAGCCCGACACGCCGGCATTCGAGGCGATGTTCACGATCCGGCCCCAGCCCGCCTGGACCATCCTCGGCGCGAAGCCGCGGATCAGGCGATACGGCGCGGTCGCGTCGATCTCCATGATCTTGTCCCAGATCTCGTCGGTCATCTTCTCGAGCGGCGCGCTCTCGGCGGCGCCGGCGTTGTTGACGAGGATGTCGATCGTGCCGATGGTCGTGATGAACGCGTCGGTCGCCTTGCGATCGAGCAGGTCGAGCGTGAACGCCTCGCCACCGATCTCGTTCGCGACTGCTTCGTTCTGCGCGGCCGTTCGGCCCGCGACGATCACCTTGGCGCCGGCCGCGGCGAGCTCGCGCGCGCAGGCCGCACCGATACCCCGCCCACCGCCAGTCACCAGAGCACGTTTGCCCGTGAGGTTGGGTTGCACGCTCGGGGCATAACACGTTTACCCTCGGTCCGAATGCACCTCGCCGACCTCGATGCCACCGCGCAAGCCGAGCTGATCCGGACTGGCGCCGCTACGCCTCGCGAGCTCGTCGATGCCGCGATCGCGCGGATCGAACGCTTCAACCCCGAGCTCGGAGCGGTGGTCACGCCGATGTTCGAACAGGCGCGCGCGACCTGTGATGCCGCGCCCGAAGGCCCCTTCCGCGGCGTGCCGATCCTGATCAAGGATCTCGGCGCGACGGTCGCGGGTGTGCCGATGGCGATGGGCACGTTGCCGCTCAAGCATGCGCAGTGGACACCACCGGTCGATAGCCACCTCGTCGCGTCGCTTCGGCGCGCAGGGTTCGTGATCCTCGGCAAGACCAATACGAGCGAGCTCGGCATCGTGCCGGCTGCGGAACCCCTCGCGTGGCCACCGACGAGAAATCCGTACGATCCGACACGCGGTTCCGGGGGCTCGTCGGGCGGTTCCGCGTGCGCGGTCGCGGCCGGCATGGTGCCGATCGCGCACGCGAACGATGGCGGAGGTTCGATCCGGATCCCCGCGAGCATTTGCGGCTTGTTCGGCTTGAAGCCCTCCCGCGCGCGGGTCTCGCTCTATCCATTCCCCGGGGATGCCGGGCTCGTCGCCGAGCACGTCGTCTCGCGCAGCGTCCGCGACTCCGCCGCCGTCCTCGATCTGCTGGCCGGCATGATGCCCGGCGATCCGTACACCGCACCGGCACAACTACGGCCCTACACCGCCGAGCTGATCGCCCCGAATCGCCAGCTCAAGATCGGCTTCGCCACGCGACACCCGAGTGTCGATGGGGGCATCACGGATTCGCACCCCGATTGCGTGGCGGCGGTGAACCACACCGCGAAGCTCCTCGCCGCACTCGGCCACCACGTCGAGCCCGCCGAGATTCCCGAGACCCACGATCCCGAGTTCGTGCCGCGCTTCCTCACGCTGTGGTTCGTCAGCGTGGCGACCCGGATCGACGATCTCGCGACGCTGCTCGGCCGCCGCGTCACCGAATACGAAGTCGAGCCGCTGACCTGGGCGCTCTCGGAGCTCGGTCGCATGATCACCGCGCCCGCGTACGCCGCCGCGTGGACCTGGGTCCACGGCACGACGCGCAAGATCGCCGAGTTCTTCACGCGCTACGATCTGTGGTTGACGCCGACCGTGACCGCGCCGCCAGTGCCGCTCGGCACGTTCCGCTCGCCTCCCGATGATCCGCTGAAGGGCATCATGAACGCGGGCGACTTCGCGCCATTCACCGCCGTATTCAATGCGACCGGCCAGCCGGCGTGCTCGCTGCCGCTCTATCACAACGAACAGGGCCTACCGATCGGGGTGCAGCTCGCCGCCGCGTACGGCCGCGAGGATCTATTGATTCGCACCGCGGCCCAACTCGAGGCGGCGCAGCCGTTCCATCACCGCGCGACGCGCTACTAGCGACACGCAGGACGCGCGAGGTTCCGAGCACACCGCGCGCACCGACACCGACAGTCCAACCAGGGCCGACGCGAACACCGCACCAACGCCTGTCCCGGGCTCGACCCGTGCCGGCGTCATCTTGACGACGGATGACAATGTCATCGCGACGACAGATGCGAGTGGCATCGCCGTGCTCGCACCGGTGACCGCCGGGACGCGGACGATCACGGTCTCGGGCGCAACCACGAGCGGCACGTTCACGGTGACGGTCCCGGCTCGCACGTTGCACGAGGTGGCGCTTGCGACCGTCAGTGGTCGCGCGGAGGTCATGGTCGACGTCGACTACAAGGCCGATCAGGCAGTCAACGTCGACCCGACGATGTCGAATGCCGACGTCAACAACATCCTCAAGGTTGGCGATCGCGTCGTGTTCTTCTCGAGTGGCCACTACCAGGGCGACCTCGATTTCGCCGGCAGTCGCGTGACGTTGTTCGGAGAGGGCGTCCTCGGCGGCAAGGTCTTCCTCGATGGCAACGTCACGATCTCCGGTAGCGACAGCCGGATCCGCGGCACTCACATCTCGGGCAACCTGACGAGCGCGGCAAGCAAGATCGGCGTGACCTTCTCGCGCGTCGATGGCAGGACGACCACGACGGGCAGCGACAGCATGCTGCTCGCGAATTCGCTCTGCGGAGCCGCCACGATCTCTGGAAGCGGAGTGATCATACTTGGCAATGCGGGCGTCGCTCCAACGACCGCCTGTCCGTAGCCCTTTCGAAAGAGACTCGAGGGTACGAACATCGCGCCTCCGCTCTGCCGCCGTCGTATACCCGAGCGGTGAGTCGCAACCACCGCAGCCTCCGGTACGCGCTGATCCTCGCCGCCGCGGCGATCGTCGGCGCCGTGCTAGGGGCGCAGCATGTTGCGAGCTCCAAGGCGTGCAGCGATGGGCCGGCGCGCCGGCTCGGCGCGTGGAATACCGCGCTGCGCAGCGGCGTGAGGGCCGGGCTCGCCGGCGTGCCTTGGAGCGCGAACGTGATCGCCGCCCTCGACGATATGAGCGCGAAGTGGGAGGCCAGCTATCGCGTGGTCTGCAAGGCGGAGAGTCCTCACCGGGAGGTCCGCATGCAATGCCTCGATCGCACGCTCGATCGGCTTCGCAGGCTCGCGACGTCGCTCGCGGGCACCTCCGATCGCACGATGCCCGATGCGCCCGCGGGTCAGCCCGCGAGCCTCGACGCGGCCGGCCGCCTCGCCGCCCCCTCGCAGGTGGAGGCGCTGCCCTTGGCGAGAGCCTGCGAGACCACGGACACCGCCGAGCCAGAGCCTCCGGCGGATCCTCACGCCGCGCTCGTTGCCGCCACGCGCGCTCTCGAGCGCGGCGACCTGACGGGTGCAGCGACCACGATTCGAGCGGCGCGTGATCGTGCGATCGATCTATTCGGCGATCATCACGTCGAGCTCGCGAGCTACGACGACGTACTCGCGGATGTCGAGCGTGCGCGAGGCAAGCTCCGCGCAGCGCGCGCGCTTCACGATCAGAGCGAGCAGCTTCGTACACTCGCGTACGGCCCCGAGGACCGCTCGGTCGCCACGAGCAACTATCACCGCGCACTCACGTTGCTCGAAGGCGGCGAGCTCGGCAACGCAGAGCGCGCCGTTCACCAGGCGCTCGCGCTTCGCGGCAACGCACTCGGCACCACGAGCCCCGAGCTCGGCGAGCTCTACGCGACCCTCGCTGCCATCGATGCGGCGCGTGGCGATCCAGACAGTGCGCGCGAGCATGCCGCGAAGGCCGCGCAGCTCGATCCATCGCTCGCCACGCGCGCCGTGCCCCTCGATCCAGCGGCGAGCGCGCCGGCGATGGTCGTCACGATCGCGACCGCTCAGCTCGCGGCCGGTGATCACGAGAAGCCGGCAGCGCTGTTCGCGAGGGCGCTCGCGACGCTCTCGAACGAACCGAATCGCACCGCCCTGGCTGCCGCGCTCGGGCTCGCGCAATGTGACGATCCTCGCGCGGGCCAGGCCGCACGCACCGCGGTGCAGCTATTCCTCGCGATGCCCGAGCTCGATCGTGCGCAGCTCCCGCTCGCGCGAGAGATCGCGCAAAAGCCCTAGCCCAGCTCTTTACGAATGTTCGCGATCACCTCGGCGTAGCTCGTGCTCTGGACGACCTCGGCGAGCTCCGCGGTGTAGCGCGAGACCAGATCCTCGCGACCGCGCTGGAGCGCGTCGCGCCGCGCGTTGTACAAGGTGAGGAACGCGCGCTCGGCGTTGAGGAAGTACTGCACCGCCGAGAGCACGGCGCACGCACTCGACGTGGTGATCGAGCGCGACGTGTGTGCGAACGAGAAGTAGCGACCTTCCGAGTTCTTGATCTCGATCGTCACCTTGCCGACGGCATCGACGCCGGCGGAGGCCTTCTTGCTCTCCATGTCAGCGGCGAGCGCGAACTTCACGAGCTGGATCGTCTTGAGTGATTGGTACTCGCGCGCGTAGCGGTCGAGCAGACCGTTGTAGAGCGCGTCGACCACGCCGACACCCTTGCCTTCGAGGTCGACCGGAGGCTGATCACCTTCGCTGATCTTGGCGCGCACCGTGGTCGTCGCCGCCTCGGGGTCTTCTTCGATGCTCAACTTGCCCAGCGAGAGCGCCAGGAAGTTCGCACCCAGCACGCGCTTGATCAGATCGGTTTGATCGCTCACGCGCCAATTTTAGCGCGGGTTGCGTCGGATGCACCGTGATCTCCCTCATCGGGAAGCCTGATAGATCCCGCGCAGCTCCGGATTTTGAACGCTGCGCTGTCAGCTGGATGCGGCATAGTGTCGCCCCGTGTCCACCACACTAGTCCAGCTCCGGCGTCACGTCGCGCGACTCCAGGGCTGCAAGGCGTGTCCCGACATGATCGGACCGGTGGTGACGGGCCAGCCGGTGGTGTCGCCCGTGATGTTGATCGGCCAGGCACCCGGCATCAAGGAAGGTCCGATGGGCAGACCGTTCGCATGGACCGCGGGCAAGACCTTGTTCCAGTGGTTCGCGCAGCTCGACCTGAGCGAAGAAGACTTTCGTAACCGCGTCTACATGGCGGCGGTGTGCAGGTGTTTTCCCGGCAAGAACGCCAAGGCGGGCGGCGATCGCGTCCCGTCGGACGCGGAAGTCGAGCGCTGCAGCAAGCACCTCGAAGCCGAGGTCAGGCTGCTGCGGCCGCAGCTCGTGATTCCGGTCGGCAAGCTCGCCATCACGCAACTGTTCCCCGAGGTCGACAAGCTGATCGAAGTGATCGGCACCAAGCAGGCCGCCACGCTGGCGGGTCACACGTTCGATGTCATCGCGCTACCGCATCCATCAGGCGCCTCGACCTGGCACCGCACCGAGCCGGGCAAGACCCTGCTCGTCCGCGCGCTCTCGCAGATCGCGCAGCACGATGCGTGGCAAACGATCCTCGCGCCCGTCGCGCAACGCGCTGTCGGGTAAGCTCGGGCCATGCCGATCGTCTCCGAGCTGCTGTCCGAGCTCGTCGCGTTTCCAACTCAACAAGCTGGCGGCGAAGGGGGCGCCGGCGACGAGCGCAAGCTGTGCGAACACCTCGCGCCCAAGCTCCGCGCGCTCGGTGCCGACGAGATCGTGCTCGAGTCCGCGCCTCGCAGCGATGGCAGCGCGGGCGCGTACGTGTTCGCGCGCTGGGGGACACCGCGTCGGATCATCAACGCGCACGTCGATACGGTGCCCGCGAACCCCGGCTGGACGCGCTCGCCCTGGTCGCCGTACATCGCGAACGGCAAGCTCTATGGTCTTGGCTCGTGCGACACCAAGGCCGGCATCGCCGCCACGCTCGTCGCCCTCGAGACCACTCGCCCCAAGAACTTCGGCGTCTTGTTCTCGGGCGACGAAGAAGCCGGCAGCGCGGTCATGCACGAGTTCATGAAGTCACCGCACGCGCGCGGCATCGAGGAAGCGATCGTGTGCGAGCCGACCGCGCGGACCGCCGGCATCGCGCATCGCGGCGTGCTCGCTCATGCCGCCTCGCTCGAAGGTGCAGGCGGCCACTCGTCGAAGGCCGACTACATGCCCAAGCCGATCGCGAAGCTCGCGCGTCTCGCGGTCGCGATCGATGACCTCGGCATGCGTCGCTTGCACGACGGTCCGGCCACGATGCCGGGGCTGTGCATGAACGTCGCGGCCCTCGCGGGTGGCGTCGCGTTCAACGTCGTTCCCCAACGAGGTCGGCTCGAGTGGTCGACCCGGCCCTACCCTGGCTTCGAACGGGAGGCATACCTGGCCGAGCTCGCCGCGCTCGCCGCCGCGGTCGATCCGGAGATCGAGCTCGAGGTCACGGTCGATCACGCGCCGTTCGCCTGCGTGCATCCCGCAGCGCTTAGCGCGCTCGTCCAGCCGTTCGTCACCTCGATCGGTAAGCTCGATTTCTGGACCGAGGCCGCGCTGTACATGGAGCACGGCATCGACGCGATCGTGATCGGCCCCGGCGACATCGCGCAGGCCCATGCGGCCGACGAGTTCGTGCCGCTCGAAGACCTCGACTGGGCGGTCGAGCTGTTCCGCAAAGCGCTCGCGTCGTGATTCGGGTTCTGCTCGTGATCGGGCTACTGGCGGGCATCGCGACGGCCGATCCGACCGGGCCCGACGTGCGGGTCCCCCCGGGCACCAGCAAGGACGAAACGGGCCAGCTGGTCTCGAGCCGTGGCCTCCGCGAGACCACCGACTTCCTGGCCAAGGAGCTCGATCACCGGGGGATCTCGGTCAAACAGGTCGGTCCGACCCGGACCCGGGGCGTCGAGCTGGTGCGGTTTCTGAGCCAAACCCCTGCCACGCCTTGGCTTGCGATCCACGTGCTCCGGACCAACGGCAAGACGACGATCTTCTTCGTCCCTCGCAGCGCTACTTGACGAAAGGCGGCCAGGCCGTTAGAAACACGCCTCCACATTCGGGGATCGTCTAATGGCAGGACGCAAGACTCTGACTCTTGCTATCTAGGTTCGAATCCTAGTCCCCGAACGAAGAAGTGCGGTAAAAGCCGGCTTCGACTGAAAACTTGGCCCCGTTGTATAGCGGTTAGTACGTCGCCCTCTCACGGCGAAAACATGGGTTCGATTCCCATCGGGGTCACTAGAAAGAGCTACTCGGCCAGCCACGCGCCGCGTCGGCGAACCGAGGTGGTTCGCGCGGTCGGATCGAGCTGGTGCAGGTGGATCCACTCGTTCTCCACGAGGTCGTTGACCTTGGGATGCTTCGCGAGCACGGCATCGATCGCCTCGCAGGACGCCTCGATGAACACCGCGAGGCGCAGCGGGACGTGTACCCACCGCTCGCCGTCGTTCAGCGACTGGAGAGCCAGGCCGATCCGCAGATCGCCACCGTTGCCCTCCAGCACCCCGAGGTGGCCGCCGACGATGTTGTGCAGCGTCTTGTCGCCACAGCCGTAGCGCGCATTATCGACGGTGGACGCGTAGTACTGAAAGTTGATCCAGTGCGCGACGACCATCGGGCCCGTCATGATCGCCTCGAGGATCGCGCGGTCCGGATCGCCGTCGGCGCGATAGTCGTGCAAGAACGCGCGCCCCTCGAGATCGATGTGTCGGCTTCGCTCCCGCGGGGCCACGACGAAGATGGCATTGCGCGCGAGGCCCCACTCGGGACGCACCTCGGCCCAGTTCGTCGCGCGCTTCACGACGGCGGCGTGCAGCTTCGCGTCCGACAGCTCGGCGAGGCCGAGCC
>JANXOP010000071.1 GCA_025357755.1 Kofleriaceae bacterium
GCTGCCCGCGATCGAGGACCGTGTCACGCCGATGATGACCGCGCTCGCGTCATAGAATTCCTAGACCCGCTGTCTCAAACGCGTTGACACGTTCCGCGCCGCTGCGAACCGAACATGAGCTGACTCATGAGACGACATGGCTGGACGATGTCGAAATCGCTTTCGATTGTTAACAGGGATGGTCTTTCGGCGAGCGATGGCGGTTGCTACAGCGTACCGATGATGTTCCGCTGTCCTGTGAGTTTCGTGCTCGTGCTCATCGCTGCCTGCGGACCAGGCGCGCGCGACACTGCAGCGTCGTCCGATGCGGCTGTTTCACCGGTGCACGGTGCGGATGGCAGTAGCGGCGGCTCGGCCGACCCATGTGGAGGAGTGAGCAACTGTTTTTCCGTGTACGCGCATTCAGACAAGGAACTGTACGTCGTTGACGTTCAAGCGAAGACCTTGATCGCTGTCGGCATGTTCAATGCCCCGAGTGCCGAATCGATCACCGATCTAGCGGTTGCGCCGGACAACACGATCTACGTCATGTCGGAAACGAATCTGTACACCGCGAGTGCCGTTGACGGTCACGTCACGAAGCTCGGGTCACTATCGGCCTGCGGAACGAAAGCCGTGGCGCTGACGACAACACCGGATGGAAAGTTGTGGACTGGAGACTACAAGGGCAAGCTCTGCCAGATCGACACGACGCGGACGCCGCCGGTGGTGTTGGCTCCCATGACGATGTCGGGCGGCTTAGCACTGACGGGCGACTTTGCAGCGGTCGGTGATGGGACCGTCTTCGGTACTGCGTACCGCATGTCCGACGCCGCAAACACCGGGACGCAAGCTGACAACCTGCTCGTGGAGATCGACGTCTCGACCGGTAACGTTACCCAAATCGGGCCGACCGGATTTCCGAAGCTTTTCGGAGTGGCCTTCGCGGCGGGAAAGGTGTTCGGCTTCACTCATGACGGTACGGGACGCGTCGTCACGATCGACCCACACACGGGTGCGGGTTCGCTCTTCGCCACATTTACAGATTCGTCTAACACCGGCATCTCGTTTGGTGGTGCAGGCGTCAACTCGATGGTTCCGGTAATTCAATAACCTGAGCGCCCCCGCACTCCCCGTTCCACTTTGCCGCAGTCGAGCAAGCGCCGATCCGCGATGACAGGCGAACCGGAGCATGTTGCGCGCTCCACGTGAAGCGCGTTGCGGTTAAATTAGTTCACGGTCAACGTTCCCGCCATCCCCATACCGGCGTGGACGGCATCACGACGGCGGCAAGTTCGGCCGGCACGCCATCCATCGGCACCGGCGGCTGCATGATGTGCATCGACAGCATCTCTTGCACCGACGCGGCAATAAACGGAAGCCGGCCGGTCAACATCAAGTAGAGGATGCAGCCGAGCGAATACAAGTCCGCGCGCGCGTCGAAGTTCTCGCCAAGCGCGACTTCGGGCGGCAGGAAGGCCGGCGTGCCAAACGTCGAACCAGTTTGTGTCATCTTCGTGCCATTGGCTGCGAGCGAACGCGCGATCCCGAAGTCGAGCACCTTTACGAGGTAACGACCCGTCATAAGCAGCGTGACGTTCGCCGGCTTGAGGTCGCGATGGACGATCTGTAAGGCGTGCGCACCTTCGAGCGCGTCACAGATCTGCATGCCGATGCGCATCGACCGCACTCCCCGCGGTGCACGGCGCGAGTGGATCGCCGAGGAACGGCACGAGCGCGGTCGGCGTGCTGAACGTCCGCGCGCGCGATGCGAACACGGGTAAAGAGCAGGATCGTGCGTGCAACGGTCAGCACCGTCTCACTCTCGAGAACGGTCTCGAGCGTGCGACCTTCGACCAGCTCCATTACCAGATGAAACACGTGATCGGGCGTCTGCCCGAAGTCGAGCACGCCGACCGCATTCGGCTGAGCAAGCCGGCTGACGAGCTTAGACTCGCGGAGGAACCGCTTGATGGCAACGGGGTCCGAGGTCAGGTTCGCCGCGATCAACTTGATCGCCACGTCGCGACCGACCGAGTGCTGGGTCGCGCGGTACACCGCGCCCATGGCGCCGCTGCCGAGCTTGCCAACGAGCGTGTAGCGCCCGTCGAGGGTCTGGCCGATCATATTATCGCGGGTATCGAGGCTTACGAGACGCGTCGCGTCGTCTGGGCAGGAACGCCTCGCGTGCGCCATAAAATGTCGTGCGTGGAGGCACGATGGGAGCGACGATCATCGTCGCCGCGAGCGCGCCCTCGAGTGACGGGACGTCCATGTAGAGGATGCACGCCGGCGGCAGTTCGAGCGCTAGATCTGCCGCGACGCTCGCCCGGGTCTGCATCATCACCTCGCCCGCCCCCTCGTTCACGAGGAGCACGAAGCCGAGGCGGTACTCGTGGGGGACCCCGACGATCTGCGTGTAGCCCATCGGGCCGGTCCAGAGCGCGAGGCAGGGCTCGATCGCGTCGACGACGAGGATCGGGGTGACCTTGGAGATCTTCATGGTCCCGTCATAGCGAACGGGGCGGTCATCGGATTGGAAAAACCCGACATCGCGCTCGTATGGGTCAGGAGCTCGGTCGGCGTGATCCCGGCGAGCGAGCGCAGGTCCCGGACGAGGTGCGATTGGTCGGCCCACCCCAGCTCCGCCGCAAGCCTGGCCCAGCCACGCGAGCCGTTCGTGAGAGCAGAAATCAGCGCCTGCATGCGGGCGACGTTGGCGAGGGCCTTGGGCCCGACGCCAACCTGCTCGCCGAACAGGCGCTCGAGCTGCCGCTCGCCCAGGTTCGTGCGGGCGGCCAACACCGCGATTCGCACCCGCCCGCGCGCGGCGCGGATCGCGTCGACCGCGGCGCGGAGACGGGGATCGGCGGCGCGTCGACGGCGCGCCAGCAACGCGCGATCGAGGATGCGCACGCGCTCCGCGGTGTCCTGCGCGTTCCGGATCTGGTCGTGCAGCTCGCGGCCAGTGGCTCTCCACACGTCCTCGAGTGGGAGCACGCGGTCGCAGCCCTCGCGCGCCGGAAAATCGAGGAACGCGAACGCCTCGCCCGGTCGAAACCGCACGCCCAGGAGCCGCGCGCGCTTCGACCTGGGTGTCACGATCGCCGAGGTCATCACGCCGATGATGTCGCCGGAGGGTGCGTCCAGATCGAACAGGATGTCCATGCAGCCGTCGGGCAGCACGCGATGGCCGGGCGTCGCCGTGGCGGCGATCGTCCAGTAGCACGCGATGCTGCGCGCGAGCGGCGGCGCCGGCGCGTGCTCACGGTAGTGGAAGTGCGCGGAGGGCGCCGTCACCCGTTCATGGTGTCATGATGACGAATCGATACCCGCATGAACCACGTGATCGACCGAGTCCTCGCGCAACGCGCTGACGGCAACCCAAGGCGCGATCCATGACCGGCAAACGCCGAACCCGGCTGACCGTGCTCCTAGACGAGATTCGCGCGTGCACACGGTGCGCCGCCGAGCTGCCACTTGGACCGCGCCCGATCCTCGCCGCGAGCGCGACCGCGCGCGTGCTGCTTGCCGGGCAGGCACCGGGCGCCAAGGTGCATGCGAGCGGCACCCCGTGGGACGACGCGAGCGGTGACACGCTGCGCGCGTGGCTCGGCCTCGATCGCGCGGCGTTCTACGATCCCGCCAAGGTCGCGATCGTCCCGATGGGGTTCTGCTACCCCGGTAAGGGGAAGTCCGGCGATCTACCGCCGCGCCCCGAATGCGCTAGTCAGTGGCACGGCACGCTGTTGCCACTGCTGACCGGCGTCGAGCTCACGCTCGTGATCGGCAGCTACGCGCAGGACTATCATCTCGGCAGCCGACAGAAGCCGACGCTGACCGAGACCGTCCGCGCGTTCCGCGAGTATCTACCGGCGATCTGCGTGCTCCCGCACCCGTCGCCGCGCAACCGACCGTGGCTGGCGGCGAACCCGTGGTTCGAGCGCGAGTGCGTGCCGGCGATCCGCGCGCGGATCGCCGCGGTCATCTCTTCTAGGACGAGTGGCTCTTGATGTACTGGACGAGCCCGAGCACGTCCTGCCAGACGAGCCGGCCGATCGCCCCGGAGCTGTACACGCTCGTGAGGACCTTGCCGCCGGGCGCGAGCACGAACCCCGTGGACTGTAGATACGGCGTCGTGTGGCTCGGCGCCGGATCGTAGAACGTCCCGAGCACGGAAGCGGTCCGCTCGACCGACGCGCCATAGCCGACGGGAAACGTCAGCTGATTGTCGGCAGCGACGCCGCGCGCCTTGTCGAGCGGATCGGCCGAGAACGCGACGACGCCGATCCCTTCGGCCTCGAGCTTGGAGAGGCCGGACTGAAATGCCTTGAGTTGCGCGATGCAGAACGGACACCACGAGCCGCGGTTGACGAGCACGACGTTGAACGGACGCGTCAGGCCGGTCGGCAGCGTGAGCTTGCCGCCCGTGACGAGATCGAGATCCAGGGACGGAAACGCGTCGCCGCTATCGAGCAGGCGAGAATCGAGCTTGCGAGTCATTGGGACCGTCCTTTACTTCGAGCTCATCCCACCGTCGACGGTGAGCGTCTGACCGGTCAGGAACTTCGCCGCGGGCGACGCCAGGTAGAGCACGGCCTCGGCGATGTCGTCGGGATGCCCCGCGACGCCGAGCGGCAGGTTGGTCTTGGCGAACCCGTGCATGTTGTCGAGCGAGCCGAAGAACCGGCCGCCCATATCGGTCGCGATCGGCCCCGGCGAGACCGCGTTGACGCGCACGCCGACCGGCGCAAGCTCGATCGCCGCGGTGCGCGTCATCGTGATGATCGCGCCCTTGCTCGATGCATAGATCGTCGTGCCGGCCATGCCGAGGTCGGCGGCGACCGAGCTGGTGTTGATGATCACGCCCTTGGTCGCGGTCAGGTGCGGCAGCGCGTGCTTCATCACCAGCCAGGTGCCGCGGACGTTGATGTCGAACACATCGTCGAAATCGCCGGCCGCGAGCGTCTCGATCGGGCCGAGCTTGCCCTCGATCCCGGCGTTGTTGAACACCACGTCGAGCTGCCCGTAGGTCTTCACGGCGTGCGCGATCATCGCGGCGATATTGGCCTCGCTGGCGACGTCGGCGCGCACGAAGCTCGCCGTGCCGCCGGCGGCCTGGATGTCCTTGACGGCCGCGATGCCCTCGGTCTCGCGACGCGCTGCGATCACGACCGCCGCACCCTCGCGCGCGAAGGCCACGGCCGCGCTGCGCCCGATTCCGACACTGCCACCCGTGACGAGAACGACCTTGCCTTGAAATGTCTGCATGCCGTCATCATGCGGAGCCTCGACGGCGTCCAGTAGCCCTGCTCGGCATGAAGCATCCTTGCACGACATGCAATAGTCGCCGAAGCTCGGGACGTGGACACGCTGCAGCACATGACCACCTTCGTTCGCATCGCGGACGCGGGCAGTATCTCGAAGGCAGCGACGTCGCTGCAGCTCTCGGTCGCGATGGCGAGCCGCCACCTTCGCGCTCTCGAGGAGGATCTCGGGGTCGAGTTAATCCGGCGCACGACGCGTGCGCTCGCGTTGACAGAGGCCGGCGCCGAGTTTCTGCTCCGTTCGAGGGCGCTGCTCGCCGGCGTTAGCGACGCGCGCGACGCCGTCCGACCGGGCCGCGGCGCCGTCGGAATGGTCTCGATCAGCCTGCCCGTGTCGTTCGGACTCGCGCAGATCGGGCCCTTGTTTCCGGCGCTGCTCGCCGCACACCCAAGACTCAAGCTCGACCTGCGGTTCGAGGATCGCGTGATCGACCTGCTCGCCGACGGCGTAGACCTCGCGATCCGCGCCGGCATGAGTCCGCCCGACAGCCCGTTCGTGATCGCACGCAAGCTCGCCACGGTCGAACGCCTGCTGTGCGCCTCGCCCGCGTTCATCGCCAAGCATGGCCGCATCACCTCGGTCGACGCCCTCGCGCGGCTTCCGTGTCTGGTTCAAGGCCCGGCGCCGACGCGATGGTCCTTCGACACCTCTGATGGCCCGGCGTCGGTCGAAGTCGAGGGCCGAGTTCGCACGAGTAACGTGATCGCCCTCCGCGAGGCCGTGCTGGCAGGCCTCGGCGTGGCGCGGCTTCCGGGCTGGATCGTCGATGACGACTTGCGGAAGAAGCGTCTCGTTCGCGTGCTCGCGACAGCAACGATGCCGATCGTCGAGATCTACGGCATGTTCCATGCTGGGTCCAAAGGCTCGGCGGCGATCCGTGCCGTGCTCGACTTCCTGCAGGACGAGTTGCCGCGTCGCACCAAGACGGCGTGAACGTTCGCCCGGAGTACGACGGCGTCACGCGGTTCGTGATCCCGCGCAACAACACGCGATGGCTGCCTGTGGTTCACCCAGAGGCCCACGGCGGGCCGACGCAGCTCCCGCAGTCGACGCGCGCTCGTGCTACAGCCGGCGCATGAAGCACCTGCAAGGGCTCGTCGTCGCGGTACTCGTCGGAGCCGTCGCGGCGTGCGCCGGGCCCCCGAAGCCCGCGTCGACGTCGATGATGACCCGGCCCGCGGACTCGTCGGCGAGCACCGGGCTGCTCGGCATCGGCGAGCTCAAGTTCTACTACCGGAACCACGAGCTGGGCATGCACCTGCACCCGGATGGCAAGCTCGAGAAGCTGGTCACGCAGGCGGGCGCCGACAAGCCGACAACCGAGAACTGGGTGCAACTCGCGGTGCTGTCCGCCGATGGCAGGATGTCGGTCGGCGAGAAGACGGTCGGCCAACTCCAGCCCGACGGCACGTTCCACGTCGCGGACGGCCGCACCGCGCCGTTCAAGATCGAGGGCGACGCACTCGTGGCCAGCGGCAAGCGGTTGTCGTTCGACTCGAGCGGTCAGCTGCTCGTGGACGGCGCGGCGTCGGATCCGCCGCTCCGCGTCGAGGGCATCACCAACGCGAACACGAAGCGCACGGCGCTGCTGATCCTGGCGATGTCGCTACCGGGCGGCGCGTAACCGACGAACGAAAGTCGGAGCGCGCACGGATCACTCGTACGTGATGTCCACTGCGTCCGTTCGATCGCGCGCGCCGACACGTGGTGCGTGCCGGCCACCGGCATCCACACGTCAGAGTAATGGCGACGCCTGCGAAGCCGCGGTCACGTCCCCGAACGGACGAGGGCTCGGCGGCCTGAGATCGGCCTCGTCGTTCGCGCGGCTCATGAAGACGCATCGCAGCGCGAGACTGGCGACGGCGTGATCTGCCGCGGCGTCGAGGCGAGCGAACGTCGCACAAACCTCCCCGCTTGCCAGACCTGAGCACGTAGTCAGCGACAAAGGGCTTCGTTCTTGTGTGGGTCACCGACGCAGTGGCCGGAGCAGCATCCCGCGTTCGAGTTGCACTGCATGCCCGCAGTCATGCACGAGTGGCTGTTGTCAGGCTTGTAGGCTGCGTCGTGGATGTTCTGGAAGCTGCACCACTCGTTATCGCCACGCCCGCCATTCTCGAAGTGCATGCCGGGGATCGTGACGCGGAAGTCGCCGACATGGCCGCCTTCGGCGGCAGAGAACTTGCCCTGGATGACAGCCTGCGAGACCGCCTTGAGGTCGTTTGCGTACTGATCCTTGGGGTGCGAGTTGATGTACGCGGTCGTCTCGGGCGTCAGCGCGAACGAGCTCGCGAACGTCCCATCGCGCTTCACGTCAGCGAGGGCGTGGATCCACGTGGCTGCGATCGCATCCTTGTCTTGGAGTTTCGACATCGAGTCCTGGATCATCGTGAACCAGAGCGACAGCTGCCCGTTCGCGATCACCAGCGGTCGCGTCGGCGAGACCAAGCAACGGCCGTGATCGAGGAGCTCGGTGTGTCCCGGTAGCTCTTCGTTCGCGAACGAGTACGTGCCCTCGAAACCGCTCTTCCCCGGTGGTTTCGCGGCGGCGGGCGGCGGGACGTCTGCGCCATCCTCCGGGGGACGCTGCTTCTTTACGCCATCATCGGCGGTCACGACCGAAGAGAGCGACACGGTCGCGAGCGCACCCACGATCCACATGCGGTACCTGATCATTCCCCGACGATAGCGGCGCTCGAGCGCGGCTTCCACGTTATGTGCCATGGATCGACCCGCCATCGATGCGAAAGGCCGACGTGGAGACGATCGCACTTTTCCGCGGGATCTCGACCGCGGCTCACGCGATCTCGCGCAACCGTCGTCGGCCGACAAGCCTTCTTCGGTCCGCTGAAGCAGGCTGAACGTCGCGTACAGTTTGGTACACATCAGCATGCTGCACGTGCTCCCGCGGAGCCGCCGCAGCAGCGCTTGCGCCGACTCCGCGCCGTTTGCTCCAGCGCGCAAGCCATGCCATGATGGCCATAATGCGATACGAGCCAGGGCACAACGACGTCGTACGTGCGCGGATCATCGCAGCCGCGGCCCGGGCGCTCCGCCTGCATGGCCTCGATGGCGTGAGCATCCCCACGCTGATGAAGGACGCCGGTCTGACCCATGGCGCGTTCTACGTGCACTTCAAGAATCGCGACGAGCTGGTCGAAGCCGCGGTGATGTCTGCCGCGAACGACACCGCGACGGGCGTGTTTGCCGACCACGATCTCGCGGGAGTGGGCGCGCGTTACCTGTCGCTGGCGCACGTGCGGCACCCGGAGCACGGCTGCGTGCTCGCCGCGCTCGGCACCGATGGCGCGCGGCAGCCATCTCGCGTGCGTTCGGCGTTCGCCACGGTGGCCGGCGGCTTTCTTCGGCTCACCGGCGATGCAGCCCACCGAGCGCGCTCGCGCAGCGCAACGCCCAGCGACGAGACGATCGTCCGCGCCGCGACGATGATCGGTGCGGTGATCCTGGCGCGGCTCGTCGCCGACGACGTTCTCGCCGAGCGGATCCTCGCCGCCGCCCGCCGATCGATCGCCGCCTGATCGAGCCAACCCACCCAGTGCAATTCGCTCGCGCGAAGGACTTATGACTATCATGCCATCCACTTCGACCCATCCGACGATCCGCGCCTTGCAATCCCGTGCCGCGACGGCACACCGGACGTGGCGGTGAGCGGTGACGCCCAGGCGTGGCTCGACATCGTCAGCAAGCGCCGCCATCCGATCGGTGCCGTGTTGCGACGGCGACTGCGCATTCGCGGCGACCGCAAGCTGCTGGCGCGATTTGCCGCGTGCTTCCCCCGCTGACCCTAAGGAGTCCCGATGTCCGAATTGCAACAACCGACCCCGAGCAAGCTGCGCGCCCGCTATGGACCCTGGGCAGTCGTCACCGGCGCGTCCGACGGCATCGGTCGCGAGTTCGTCGTCCGACTCGCCGCGGCTGGGCTCGATATCGTGATGGCCGCCCGGCGCGCCGAGCTGCTCGCGACGTTGGCGTCCGAGATCGCGGCGACCCACCACGTGCGCGTCAAGGTGGTACCGGTCGACCTCTCCACATCCGCCGGCGTCGCGACCTTGCTCGCCGAGACCGCCGACCTCGACGTCGGCATGCTGGTCGCGGCCGCTGGGTTCGGGACCTCCGGCGCGTTCGCGGAGCTGGACGTGGCGCCCGAGCTCGAGATGATCGACGTCAACTGCCGCGCGGTCGTCGCGCTCGCGCACGAATTCGGCCGTCGGTTCGCGCGCGCCGGCCGCGGCGGCATCGTCCTGATGAGCTCGCTGCTCGCCTTTCAGGGCGTGCCGCGGGCGACCACATACGCTGCGACGAAGGCATTCGTGCAGACGTTCGCGGAGGGCTTGCGGCTCGAGCTTCGCCCGCACGGCGTTGACGTGATCGCGTCGGCACCGGGGCCAATTCGCAGCGGCTTCGCCGGCCGCGCCGCGATGACGATGAGCTTCGCGCAGACGCCGCGCGAGGTTGCGGGCGCGACCCTCGTCGCGCTCGGCCGCAAGACCACCGTGAGGCCGGGCTGGCTCTCGAAGCTGCTCGAGCTCTCGCTGGCGATCCTGCCGCGATGGGGGCGCGTTCGCGTCATGGCGCTCGTGATGCGCGGGATGACCAAGGCGACGTGATCCGCATGCGCCTCGACGCGGTGCTCGGATGTACGGCTTCCGCAACTTCCAGAACTACCGGTTGCGCGTCCGCGCGCTCTGCGGGTAACGATCGGATCGTTCACAAGACGCGGACTGCCCCCGCATTTTGAGAAGAACCGAGAACCAAGAACCTGACGTCGAACGATGGAGCGGGAGAAGGGATTCGAACCAGGCGAGAGCGCACGAAAATCATCATGATTGATCACGTGTTGCAATCGTTCTCGCCGGTTCGGTCTCTTCGTCGTCCCGCTCGTCCCCGTTGAAACAGCATCTTATCCCGGTGCTTCTGCCAAAATTTGGCAGACGAGGTTTCGGGTGGTTACGCGTGCGCGGGAGAAGGGAACGATCTTTTCCTCGTGATCGATCTTGGTTGTCTCGACCTGGCGTTGCCAAAATTTGGCGCCCTTCGCGCGTGCAGTTCTTTCAAACATCAGTGCCGGTCAAGAACGACAGGTGCGTCGAGAGCGCGGCGCATGCTGATCCCAGGAGGATTCCGAGAGCCTCGTCCATTTCGCGCTCACAGGCGTTCAAGAGCACGCGCAGGTCTTCCTCTGGGGTCGTCGGAAAGTTCGCGTTCTTGCGGATGTTGTCCGGCAAGACATTGTAGGTGACCGCGCGATTGCGGATGTTCTTCCAGCCCTTCGCGGTGATCTTGAACTCGTCGATCGCAGTATTTCCAGCGAAGAAGTCGACCTCGTGCTGTTGGCCACCATCGTGGATGAAATGATTCCGAAGCGCGTATGAGACCGCGATCGGCCAACCGAACGCACGGCGAATTGAATCGAAGAGCAGTCCCGCGGTGCTCTTGCTGAGGCTGTCGTTAGGGTTCACGAAGTGCGAGACGAGCTTCGCCGCTCCTTGGTCGCTGAAAGCACCGCCGTCCGCTGAGCAGAGCACGCGACCGACAAACCCGGACACGCGATCGGCGAGTGACCAGGTCAGCGACAAGTACGCCTCAACGCCGATGAGACGTGCATGGCTGTATTTGATCCGCATCGGCGAAGCGGACCGCGGCGGGATCCCGAACTGCACAACGACGAAATCATCCTGCTCGATCCGCTTTTCAAGGCCCACGAGTAGGTCTCGCGCTGCATTGCGTGCTGTCAACAGTTCGCGCCAATACGCAACACTTGGACCCGTCGCTAACGAGCGACTCATCTGGTCGCCTACGTTCACGAGCCCGGCCACTACGGCACTCGCGTCGAGGCTGTGCTTCGCCGCTTCGAGCCGCTCATCTAACGACCTCGTCATTCGCCCCGCTCCTCCTTCGCGCTCTCCTTCTCGCGTTCCAATTCGCCATCGGCGAGCTCGACCGACCAGGTCCAGAACGCAGCGAACCGGGGGTCCTTCTCGTTGTCCCTATCCCGCTTCGCATTGTCGAGGGCGGTCACAAACACAGAAGAGACCTCTCCGTGCGTGCCACTCCACGTGCGGATTCCGGGATCGCTGATGGCCGCAAAGAGCACGTTCCGCTCTTCCTTCCTGTCCAATGAGGCAGCGATTTCTAGCACCGGCAAAGCGATGGTGCGCCACGGCGGGGTGTTCACGACGTACGAGCGCGCGAGACGCACATACCGCTTCGCGCCCGCGGCTCCGCCGTTGCGAATGCGTTCGGCGACTGCGCCTGCGAGAACGAGCCCGTGGGGGTCGACGTTGTGAAGTATGTCCTTGAGCCGGTATCCGACAGTTCCAGGATCGTCTACCAGGTCCAACAGCTCGTTGATGACGCCAACAACATGTTGAGGATCGGTCTCGCCCTCTCGAATCGGCTCGACATACTCGCCGAGAGAACTTTGGTGACCAAGTGCACGGACGTTCCCGTAACCCTGGCTTGCTTCTAGGGCGGCTCGCGCCTTGAGTGCCTTCGGAAGCCAGCGGAGCGGTGCACGGCCGACGACGGTCAGCACCTCATCGAGGCGATGCTCGTTCATGCTTCCGAGCCCATCCATGTCCGCGACTCGAATCACTTGATCGAGTAACCATTCTGGAAATGCCTCGGGAATGTCGATCTTGTCGCGCTTGTAGACGGCCCAAAAGACGCCCTGAATCAGGGCGGCGACCGCATTGGAGAGCACGGGCTCCGCGAGTCGGTTGAGCGTCTGCTCAACAAGAGTCTTGTAGGCCGACCTGTCATGCGTGAAGGAGGGGCTCACCAAGGCAACGAACGCCGGCTCGCGCCCGTGCCGAGAAAACATCTCGCCCTGGCGCCGCATAAAGGCGCGTTCCTCGTCGACAAGTTCTTCGCTCGTGTATCTCGGCAGCGAGAGACCATACAGCTCTGACAGTAACTGGATCTGTGTTGGTTCGTCGCCGCATAGCGCCAGCAATGCCTGGAGCAATTCGAACGCCTTCGGCCCACCGCTCTCCTTGCGAGTATCGAAGAACCATCGCGATGCTATCGACAGTGCGAAGTCCAGCAGGTGCCGTTCCTCGGGCTTCGCAAGCGTCTCGTTGACAAAGGTCCGAATGCCCGTGTTGTTCTTTGCCAGCGAACCGAGCTGGTTCGCGACACCCAAGAGCGAAAAGAATCGTCGGTCGTCTGCCACAAAGAGAGCGCCACGTTCCACAAAAGCTCTGATGCCGGCGTCTCCCGTAATGGCGATCCGTTGCGCTGCGGTCATCGCGTTGCGTTCGTATACTTCGACAGAATCGAATTCCAGAAGGGGCTCAAACTCAGCGGCGAGTTCGTTCTGCGTGTAAAGCGTTTCCAGTTCCTGAGCCGCAGCCCTTAGCTCGCCGTCGGTATCGAAGCGCGCGTGCCAATCCCAGACGTCGCGGGCGGCTCGCATCTCCTCAAACCTCAGTCCGCGCCTCGTGAGCAAGTCACGTGTCCATTGCAGGTCGGCGAGGAAACGCGCCCGCATGTTCTTGGCGAACTCGCTCGGTCCGTGGAGGGCAACAAAGTTCGCGAGCCGATGTGCTTCGACGAATAGCTCCCAAAGAACAACGTGCGACGCGAGGCTCACCGCGTCGTCGAGAAGCAGCTCCTTGAGCTTGGCTATCAGCCCCTCGCGCGTGGTCCACGCGGGATGCCCTTCTCCAATTACGTACTTGCGAAAGATGAATTGATCGCCCTCAACCCAGTCCTCATGTCTCTCGACTGCGAGTAGGGGGATCATGAGCGCTTTCAGTGCTTGGATCTCGGCCGCCGATGGTCCTTGCGAACGAAGGATCTCGAGCTTCGCTATTCCAAGTTGTGAGGTCGCGTCGTCGAAGGACGACCAGAAGTACGGGCCTCCCGCAATGGTTTGGCCTACCAGCGTGCCGGCACGACGTCCGTCGTTCGGCAGCTCTCGCCGAGGGAGCCGAGGTATCGCCTCAGCTTCCGCAATAGCCAGGTCATAGAGGGAGGTCAGAACTGCCACCCGCTGTTCAAACGTCTCCGCCCCCATTGCGGCGTGATACACGGGCCACGCGAGACTCAAAAGGACGTCATCCTGGGTGAGCTCGCGACGACCGTACAGTATCTTGATTGCTTCGGGCGCTATCGGTGAGGCGCGAAGGTTCTTCGTCAGTTCCACGACCTCGCTTACCCGGAACCTCGCAATGTCGGGCAACAGTTCCGTGAGCGCGATCCTGGCGGACGCGGTCAAGCGAGGAAGTGCACTACGCATCTCGGTGAAAAAGGGCTCCAACAACGCGACTGGCTGGCCTGATCTGCGAAAGAGCAGCTCGGTCCTCGCGATGGATGACAAGATCGCGCGGCCAACATCGCGAAGGCTACCCTTCTCGATGGTGGTCATGATCGGTTGAAGGAGCAGAGCGACGTCGGGAGATGCGACAAAGGGCGAAGCACCATATCCGACGGGCACCGCTAGCCACGCCGTAAGAATGTGGTCTCGAAGAACGTCGGGCTTAAGCTCAACTAGCCGGCCGTTGGCGCCTCGCTGCGCCAGCGCGCGCCGGTCGACGAGACGCGCCAGCAGGCCGCGCATTGATGTCGGATCTTTGACGCCACTCTGGTCTGCGAGCAGTTGGATGATCGCATCGCTCTCGCGGTTCACCGTCCCGATAAGGGCCACCCAACGGAGGCAGTTTCGAATCGTGTCTGGCTCGTCGCCTCGCGGCTGTTCGATAACCTCGTTCAAGTAGAGTTCTGCAAGAGCGCTGGCGGTCTCCGGGATTCGATTGATGTCGCCGTACGTCTCAAGCAGATGGACCGCCAGCGTCAGCCAGATCGGTTGACGTGCAAATCGGTCGGCCAGCATTTCGATCGCGTGTTCTCGCCACGAGGCTACCTGACTCGCAAGAGGACCGGCCGCTAGGAGGTCACGACACATCTTTCGAGCGGCGTCCTTCGAAAGCTCCTTGAGCGGCAGCCAGCGAACTCTCGCCGTCATCTTCGGGCCGGACAGGAAGTGTAGAACCGGGTCCTTCGGAGACCGCACAGCAACGACGACCTTCCACTTGCTCGCGCGTCCCACACGTCCGCCGAGCTGTTCGGACAACAGACGCAGAATTTGCTCGCTATCGGGCTCGTCAACAAAAAGAACCGTTGGGCGTTCAGGAACCACACCGTCGAACCAGCTCGTTCCCGCGCTGAGCGTTGCGACGTTCGCCCACAACACTTGCCACTCGCCGACCTCCACAAGCCTCTCGCCGACCTCAAGGAGAAACCGCGACTTCCCAATGCCGCCGGACCCGTGGACCACAAGGAAGAGTTCGCTCGACGCGAGGAACGCGTCGATCTCCGACGTTTCCTGTTCACGTCCGACGAAAGGCGTGAGCGCATCGCGGCTCAGGAACGGTGCATCTTCGAAGCGCTCGCGGACTTCGGGCAGAGTCAGGAATGCGCGCGCCTCCTGCTCAAAAAAAGACCGATAGACCTCCGGGTGCTTCGCCAGCAGCGCGTCTAGATCGGCTCGCTGCCAGAGGTCGGCCGTCAAGCCTTGGCGAGCGAAAGCAGGCTCCACTTCATCGAGCCAGCGCTGACGATCGCGCGGGTTGAACTCCGCGTTGCAGACGAGCCGCCAGCGCGTCACTCCGCGCCATTGCTTAGACCGAGGATGACCCTCTTGGCGGTACGTCTCGATCGTTGATGCCTCATCCAGGGCATCGGCGATCGCCTTCGCTGACGAGCCATCTACGTGGTGTTTCGCCTGATAGACCAAGGTTTCGTCACCAGACAGTGCGTCTTGTCCGCCATCCGCGCCCCGACGGCCAAACAGCGAGGCCTTCGGATCTTCGAAACGGATAAGAGTCTGCGCCAAGGCCTCGAATGTCGCTCCGTCCGTAATCAGTGCCCACTTTGGCCCCGACATGCGTCAGCCTGCCTTCACGCTTGTACGATTGGCGCCAAGCGACTCAGCCTGCCTGAAGACTGCGTCGACGTTCATGGAACTGATGTCATTCACGTGCTCGCGTCTTTCAGCGATTCGATCGCCTCCCCAAACGCTGTCCGGATGTCCTCAAGCGAGATCTTGACGTTTCGAGTCTTGCTCGAAAACAGCTTGCTTGCGGCTTGGGTCCCCTCGCTGATCGGCAGCTTGTCGAAGATCGCCTCAATCATGCCGCGCACCCGGCGTGCGTTGTCGGAGCGCATTGCCTCCTTAGTCCGAGGAGATCGATTCTCAGCGGTGAGGCTGTTGAGGACGTCATAGACGCGGAGACCGCGGTCGGTCACGAAAAAGTTCCCTGGGTGTGGATCGGGGTGGAAGTGGTCGACAGCATGCATCGCCGCAAATACATCCAGCAGCGTCCTACCCCAGGCCACAAGCTCGTGAACGCTGACCTCTCGCTGGAGTCGAATCTCCAACTCTTCGCCCACGAGACGCTCCATCAAGATCGCCGGAACGGGCTTCCCCTCCAGATCGATCACTTCTTCGATCGAGTACAGCTCGGCAACAGCGGGATGCGGCACACGGGCCAGCCCAACCGCGTGACCGTAGATGTGCTCGGGAATCCGCTTCGACTCGTAGAAAACCTTCGCGGCGACCTCACGCTTGAAGCGATCAACAACGAGGTAGACGTCCGCCTCAGCCCCGCTGCCTAGAAACTTGATGACGCGCGGCTTCGGACCGAGATGGAGGGTTTCCTCCGTTACCGACGGTGGACCATCTGTCACCAATGATGCGGCGTCGCCGGAGTTGTCGCTACCGGCAAGACTCATCGTCTCGAACGCGATGCGCCCTGCACGATCGTCGGCAAGAAGGATGTCCTCGAATCTCTTGGCCTCGGCATACTGAATCGTTCGAGGTGTCACCTCGAACCTCATCGTGCCTACGTCTTCGCTGATCGACGTGACAAACACTTCCGACTGAACGTCGAGGATCTCTCCAAGCCGACGCAGATCCACATCGTCGAACTCGAGACTCGCCGGCAACTCCTCAATGGACAGGCTCCGCGACCCCTTGCTGCTCGGTCCGAGGCGACCGAGCCCTGAGAGCAGCCGTGTGATCGCCAAACAATCTTCCTCGCCGCGAGCAAGATAGAGGCCCTCCAGGGTTAGCGAAGCTCGACTCTTTGGATCATGCGGGTTGCCTGCACGGATCAAGCGACTGCCCGGGGCTAGCTCCGTGAGGCTCCGTCGGTTCGCGCGCCGAAGCTGAACTTCGACCTCGTGAGCTGACGGCCACTTGGCCGTCTTGTCGAACGCCTCGTAGATGGTCCGGATCGCGAACTGTTTCGAGAGATCCAACTCGTTTGTCCAACGGCGACGCATCGCCCGAAACTCCCGCGGTTCGCGTCGCCGATATTCGATGAAGTCCCCCGCATCTTCATAGCGAACGATCGCGTCGAACTCCTCCGATGGGGCGGTGAACGTCCACTCGGGCTGTTTCGTTGACGATGGCTCCCACTGTGGGCCACCACCTCCCATCTGGAGATCGACGAGGGACAACACGCGGGCAGCGATTGGAAGATCGGCGGAGCTGAGGCCAGCCACCGCGACCATTTCGGCCCACGTGTAGTTCGCCGGCCGGTGGCCTAGCTCTGCCTTACCGCGCAGAACGAGTAGTGCAGCCTGGATTGAGAGCTTCGCATGAGCCCCCAGCCTTGTAGCAGCCAGCCAGCCTTCCAGGGTTGGCTCGTACGTCCGCGACAGCGAGCCGGGCAAGTCGTCGATGAACACCGGGTGAAGTTGATCAAGGACCTGGGACACGTCGGGTACGGTCGTTTCAACTCTCGCGATCTCGCCGCTCAGTTCCGCCGCCGTCACTGAGCGGTTCGCTCTCGCGAACGCGCGAGCCAATCCATCAACTACAACCTGCTCATCGGTGGACAGCTTTCCCCGAGCCGCTTCATGATTGCCTGCGATCACCGGCCCGTGATGAGCCGATCGTAGTCTGGCGAGGAGATCTGACATCTGCCTCTGAAGGAGCTAGCCGCCCCATATCTTCTTGTACTCATCAGGGACCACCGCGCCGGCTCGGTCGACTTGGCTAAGCAGCAGGCTGCAGATCTTCTCGAACAGCACTTGGTCCTGTCCCCAATCACCAACTATGTGACCTTCCCTGGCCCAGCGTTCGATCACACTCTCGAAGACGTATTGGTTGTACGCACGGACCGCCGCGTGACAGATCGCTACTAGGTCCTGATATCCAAGTGCATCGATGCTGACCACAACAGGGCTCGTCGCACGGATATCGATCTCAAGGAGGTTGTTTGGGCCAAGTCGACCGGCCTGGTGAACGATCGCGTGGCGGAGCTGGCAGACTCGCTCGAACCCCGATAGCGCAACATAGGCCGAGCTCCCCTGTTTGACCTCGAGGCCAAGCATTTGCAGCGTCGCCTTAACGATCTCGCTCACACCGGACAAAGCCTGGTGATCCAAAACGGCGAACGCCAACTCGGAACCCGAGTAGTAAGCAACCGAGGCAAGTGACACCTGCTTTCGCTCGACCACTCGACGTGAACAGGGGCACGCGTCCACGAGCGAAACCAGCAACGAGCGGACGTATCGCTCGACGCACGCCACGAGCTCGACGACGAGTAGGCGTCGCGCTTGAGGCGTACAGGCGGGATCGCCGGAGCTCCGCAGTACGTCAGCTGTGCTCTCGTAGTACTGGTCGATTGCAGGAGTATTCGCCAGTGCGCCACGAGGGGTCAGAAACTTGGAGAAATCGACAACGACCGTGGCGGCGGAAGTGTTGACTGCTACCGACCTCGGCTGTGCCTTGTGCTTCGCGGCCACCTTCGTCATTACACACTCACAAACTCTTCAGCGATCGTTCTTATGCGATTCGCCCACACAGGCCCAATGTACGGAACTTTGAGCAAGCTCTGTGCCTCGTCATCCAAGAGAACATCCTGAACCGTCTCGAGCTTCGTGTGCTTCTGAATTCCGGCGAGCTTCTTTGCCGTCAAAGGCAGCTTGTCAACCTTGGCCCGAAGTAGCTCTTCATAGACAGACGCCAACCCGAGTTCGGCCCCGCACTTCATGCAGAAACGCTGCTCTTCTGCGACCCGTGGAGTTCCACACTTCGCGCAGCTCGGAAGATTGAGCACGCATCGTTCCTCGAAGTCGACGCCGAGCAATGCTGCAGGTGTGGTCCGGACAAAGTCATGCGATGTGCCCGACGTTAGAGCTTCCACAACTGTGCGTACCGAATAGCTCTTGCCGAGCGACAGCGCATTTCGGCCAATGACGCTCGCGTTGTGCAGTGCGTATCTTCGAAAGCGTCCCTTTTCTCCGCGAGAAACGCTGCCCTCTGATCTCAAGACACCTGCGTACTCGAGCATGTTCAGAACACGTTCGAATTTGGGACCGACGGGTTCGCGAATGGCAATAACGTTCGTCTTCCCCCCCACGTCTGTCTTGAGCTGGTTGTACTTCTTCAACGCTTCCAGAGCTGCCGTCTCCAGAGATAGACCTGCCTCGACGAACTTCTCGAAACGAGGAAGCTTAGACCGCAGAGTCGTGAACAGCGCTCTTACCGACTCGGCATGGTCCGCGACTGCAACGTCAGCGCGTCGGCGCGTCGGGCTCTCAGCTTCCTCTCCCTCGTCGATGCCGAATACTTGCGAGAGCATGTTGAGAAATCCGCGCGGCAAGCCAAACGAGGCGAGCGCAAGCAAGTTGACGACGTCATCCTTACCCTTGAGCTGAGTGCGGAGGTGCTCAGGAAGACGCTTCTGCGTTACGGAACGCATGGAGTCCAGATATTCTGCGTCCGGCTTGGCCCACACTTCGATAACCTCAGCGTCGTGCCCGACGTGGAAGTTTGGCGAGTAGCTCGTGATGCCGGGGTAGACCGCCGCTTTGCCCGCAACGCGCCGAGACCGTAAGCCTCGAAACACTTCGAAGAACTCACGCTGCTGTTCCGGCGAGAAAGCGTGGGCCGCGTCGTCCATCAAGAGAACACAACGGACCAGATCTAGCTGATCGGTCCAGCGCTCAAGAGCTTCTCCGAGGACCTGTGGAGTAAGAGGCGACTCCGGAAGGGCGGGGACGCCCCCGGATTCGAATCCACGAATGAGGACATCAGCGTCACCGGCGAGCGCATGCAGGTCGGATGGCATCTCGATCTTGAGCAGCTTGTAGACCTGCTTCACGCCAGAGACGACCTTGTAGAGCAGCCACTGACGGAAGATCTGGAGTGCGTTAGCTTGTCGGTGAAAGAGAGGCTCTAGCGCAAGTGAATGCGCATAGTTGACATAGACCGCGAGGCAGCCTCCATTCTCGATCGCCTCATAGAACGCAGAGCGAAGAAGCGTGCTCTTCCCCGAGCCGCGTGGGCCGATCAGGAGTTTCGCGCCGGGGCCAAGGAGTTTCGCGACAATCGCCCGGTCTCGGTCGGTGTAGGCGGTCCACGTCTTGAGTTCATTAGCTGACAGGTGCTCCGCGCGTTGCTCAAATACACTTGCTAGCTGTTCCTCGGCGCTCGCACTCTTCTTGTTCTTCTTAGTCATTGTGCGGACGCGTCGGTGTTGTGGTGAAGGTGCGTGAGGTGAACGATTGATGCACGCATGACACTAGCCCACCACCTCGGCAACGACTGCTGAGGCAACCTTGGCGGCCGCATCCTCCGTCTGAAGCAACTTGTCCTCAAGTTCGTCGCACAGCATCATGAGATGTTCGACCTTGGCGACGATTCTTAACTGCTCGGCGAAGGGCGGAAGTGGAATCCATAGCGATTCAACATCGCCGACACGAAGATGTTTGACGGTGGACCCAACGGCTGCTTCTGTCATCCGGGCCTGAAACGCGGGGTCTCGGATCGCAATGAGCAAAAACTTCGGATCGAGCAATCCGGTGAAGGGGCGGAGCAGCATCGTGCGCTGGCCTAGACAGAGCTTCAGCCCGGGTCCGATGACGGCAGCCTCTCCCATTGGAGCTTCGCGCGTAAAGATCACATCACCAGGCGCTGGGGGACAACGCTGTGACCAACGCGCGTAGGTTTCCTGAGACACATACTTCACTCCGTTTAGCAGCAATTTTCCATCACGAATGTTTGAAGTCCGAACCAGAGAAATCCCCGAGCTCGAGTAAGGCGCGGTCTTGTTGTGACAATCGACGACCTGCTGGCACACAGCCAGGAGGGTCGTCCATACCCAGTGCTCTGGAATGGCGGCATTCGGCGCACTTACGGTCTGTTCGTCGAGCTTGCTCAGAAGGCGAGAAACCTCACGATTGCCACGCTCGCTCGCAGTGCTCGCCCAACTCTTTCTCTCCACGCCAACGTTCCTCAGCACATCACGGCCCGTCCCGTCCTCGTTGTTCCGTTGCACGAGCGAGCCACGGCAACCGATTCCAAAGATTGCTCGGCGCAACACCTGCACGGTCTCCGACCCAGCGAAGAGCACGTCGAAGTTACTTGTGACCCGCCCCAATGCAGTCGCGAATCCCGCCGGCTCCGACGACGATATTAGGGCGCTGAGCGACGCTGCACGAAGCCGGGTCTCCGTCTGCTGCTTCTTCGCCTGCTTTCCCTCCATGTCGTCGAGGAGTCGCATCAACTCGCCGGCCTTGGCGACGATTCGCTTTTGTTCCGGGAGCGGCGGGAGAGGGAATTCGATGACTGACAATCTCCCAAGGCTCAAGTGAGCGATATTGGTGGTCTGTTGGGCTTCTTGGCGAAAACGTCCAGTCCGCATGTACGCTCGGAAGACGATTAAAGCGAACTCGGACAAAACGGTCTCACTCGAAGGTCGAAAGCGAATAAGCGTATTCTGAAAACACGCTCCCGGTATCTCCCCCCGATAGATCGCTGGCCGGCCGACGAGCTCGTAGCTCTGGCCCTCGTTCAAGAGAACGTCACCTGCCTCCAAGAGAAATCGTGCCGCCTCATCCGGTTCGAAATTCATCTCCAGCACGTCCGAGATATCGATGCGAGCTTCCTGAACATTCGCGACTCGAAGATACGGCCGCATGTTCGGACCATGGTGGTTGCTCGGCGCGCGTTGTCGGCCGAGTTTTAGATCCCCCACTTCCTTCACTTGTCGCCACGCCCACCCGGAAGGAAGCTCGAAGGGTGGCTGCAGTCCATCAGTTACCGATGCCGGCGCACCACCGACTCGCTGCTCGTTGGTCAACGCGCCACGAATTGCGAGGTGCAATGTCATCGCTCGAAGTCGTTCAGCTCCGCCGGGTGCCGAAGCAAGCACTTCAAAATTGGAGATGAATTGCTTTACCGAGAACCCGGTGCCGCCAATCTCCTCGGCGTGAGCCTCCGGCAATAGAGCGGCCTGTGCCCTCATCGGGTCGCCCAGGCAATTGCCTTAGCAAGCTCGTCTCGGAGCTGGTTTCGAATCTTCGCTACGTCCGAGGCCGCCTGCCCATATTCCGCCAACAACTCGTTGGCGTCACCCGGTGCTTCATCGATCGCACGAGGGTTCTTGACATCAAGGTTGTATCCTCGAGCCTTGATGTCATCGATCGAGACCTTCCACGCCTTGTCGGTCTCTTTACGCTTCCCCCACCACTTCTTCTCGGGTGCAAACTCCTCGATTCGGAGCGGTTTCGTCTTGTTGTAGCTCTTCACTCCGGCTGGGTACGGGTGTTCGTAGAACCAAACCGTCTTCGTCGGTGTCCCCTTTTCGAAGAACAACAGGTTCGTCTTGATGTTCGTGTACGGGTTGAAGACTCCCTTCGGCAACCGGACGATCGTGTGAAGGCTGCACTCTTCGAGTAGCTTCTCCTTGATCCGCGTCTTGATTCCCTCACCGAACAGCGTGCCATCAGGAAGAACGAGTGCGGCTCGCCCGCCTGGTTTCAAGAGCGTCATCAGTAGAACGAGGAATAGGTCCGCAGTCTCGCGAGTGCGGAACGTCGCCGGGAAGTTGTTCTCGATCCCGTCTTCTTCCATGCCGCCGAACGGCGGGTTCGTGATCACGACATCGACACGGTCTCGCGGTCCATAGTCGCGGAGCGGGCGAGACAGCGTGTTGTCATGCCGGATGTTGGAAGGCACTTCGATGCCGTGGAACATCATGTTCGTGACGCAGAGGAGGTGCGGTAGCGGCTTCTTCTCGACGCCGAAGACGCTCGCTTGAAGCTTCTCCTCGTCTTCTGCGTCCTTTACGTACTTCTTGCGCACATGCTCGATAGCGCACGTCAAGAAGCCACCAGTACCGCACGCCGGATCGAGGATCTTCTCCCCGAGCCTCGGGTCGACCTGATCGACGATAAACTGAGTGATCGCTCTAGGCGTGTAAAACTCGCCTGCGTTCCCCGCGTTCTGGAGATCCGAGAGGACCTTTTCGTAGACGTCGCCGAACTCGTGGCGATCGGATGTGCGGTTGAAGTCGACCTCATTGAGCGTGTTGATGACCTGTCGCACCAACGTCCCCGACTTCATGTAGTTGTAGGCGTCCTCGAACACACCGCGAATCACGCTGGCGACCGCAGCGTTCTTGCCGACCGCCGGCAGCTCCTTCAGCGTCTTGAAGAGGTCGTTGTTGACGAAGTCGAGCAACGCCTCGCCAGTGATGCCCTCGGCATCCTTCGCCCAAGCCCGCCATCGTAGCCGCTTCGGGATCGGAGACTTGTAGCCATCGTCGAGTAGCTCCTTCTCTGCCTCGTGGTCATCGAAAACCTTGAGGAAGAGCATCCACACAAGCTGGCTGATGCGCTGTGCGTCACCGTCGACGCCGGCATCCTTGCGCATGATGTCTTGGATCGACTTGATCGTCGTGCTGATCGCCATCGGGGATCCCCTTGTACACCGGTGCCGCCGCTCAAGAGGCTGCAGAGTACAGCGCGTCTTCGAGTTCGCGCACCGCCTTCACGTACGCATCCTTGCCGCCAAAGCTCTCGATGATCTCGGTCGGAGTTCCAAAGCCGGTTAACGGGCGAACTTTGAGCATCTGGATGTCCTCGATATCGTCGACGCCTTCATCGGCGTACTTGTCGAGGAGCGCATCTAGCACCGCACGTGCGGCGCGGCCGTACTTCTTGAAGTAGTCCTTGTCTCGGACTTTCTTGGCTCGCTCCCTCCGAGTGAGGGGCGGGCGATCGAATGCAACGTGACACACGAGATCGAACGGAGAGAAGTCCCTGCCGACCTCGCGCGCCAACTCTTGGAAAAAGACGCCACGCTGTTCCAGCTCCTGGACGACGGCGCGTTTGCGGTCGGCTTCGGTCCAGGTCTTGAGAAATGCGTCGAGAGAGGCGTACTCCTCGCGAACCGCCGTGCGAACGTAGTCCTTCAACGACTCGGTGATCAGCTTGCCGTCCTTGCCGTAGTACTGGACGCGCTCGGCAGCAACGGACACATGTACATCACCGACAACATACTTGATGCGCTTGCCAACGCCATCGGTGGGATCGAAATCGCCCGGGTCACCGGTAATTCCGTCGGCGCCCGCGCCGATCGCGTCGAGATCGACGACGAACGGCGCGTCAGCCCCATCGGGCGGTGCGAGTGACTCGCCGTCCTTCGGCTCGTAGATCTGTTCCGGTGTGCCGTCGAAGTCGGGATCCGCAAAATGTTCGGTCGCCTTGCGGAAGTCGATGATTGTAAAGAAGAGCTTTCCGAAGTCCTCGTTGACGCGTGTGCCACGCCCAATGATCTGCTTGAACTCCGACATCGACGTGATGTTCTGGTCGAGGACGATCACCTTGCACGTCTGCGCGTCGACGCCGGTAGACAGTAGCTTCGATGTCGTCACAACGACGGGGTAGCGTTCTTCGGGGTGGATGAAGTTGTCGAGCTCGGCTTTGCCCTCGTCGTTGTCGCCGGTGATTCGCATCGAGTACTTGCGGTTCTGGGCGCACAGGTCGCCGTTCTCGTTGACCAGCGCTTGACGCATGCGCTCGGCGTGGTCGATGTCCTCGCAGAAAACGATCGTCTTGTCGAACCGATCAGTCGCCTTGAGAAACTCGCTGACCTTTCGCGCGACCAGGCTTGTTCGCTGCTCAAGAACGAGCGACCGATCGAAGTCGCGTTGGTTGTAGATCCGGTCCTGAATCTCCTCACCGTGCTTGTCGCGCCTTCCTTTCTCGGGACGCCAGCCGGCGAGGTCGCGGTCCAGATCGACGCGCACGACCTTGTAAGGCGCGAGGAAGCCATCCTCGATTCCCTGCCGGAGCGAGTAGGTATAGACGGCCTCTCCGAAGTAGTGCGTGGTCGAAACGTCCACGGTTTCCTTTGGCGTCGCGGTGAGCCCGATCTGGGTCGCCGATGAGAAGTAGTCGAGGATCACACGCCACGCGGAGTTCTCGGCGGCGCTTCCTCGATGACATTCGTCGACGACGATGAGATCGAAAAAGTCTGGCGAGAACTGTTTGAAGATGTCGGCACGTTCGTCGGTTCCTGAGATCGCTTGGTAGAGCGCGAGGTAGATCTCGAACGCCTTGTTGACCTTGCGGTTCTTGATCTTCGTCATCGCCTTACCAAACGGTTTGAAGTCGTTCGTCTTGGCCTGATCAACGAGGATGTTTCGATCGGCGAGGAACAGAATCCTCTTCTTTGCGCCGGCCTTCCAGAGACGCCAGATGATCTGGAACGCCGTGTATGTCTTGCCGGTGCCGGTGGCCATGACCAGGAGCAAGCGATCCTGCCCCTTGGCGACGGCTTCGACGGCTCGGTTAACCGCGTTGAGCTGGTAGTACCGAGCGCTCTTGCCAGATGCGTCCGTGTAGTAGTCCTGCCCGACTACCGCCTCGACCTCCGGCGTCAGTCCCTTGTGCGCGCAGTATCGCCGCCACAGTTCCTTCGGCGATGGGAACTCGTCGAGGGTGAGTTCTCGCTCGGTCTGCTCGGAGTTCCCCGTCCTGTCGTGTGCAAGGAATGCATCGCCGTTTGACGAATAGACGAAGGGGACATCAATCATCTCGGCGTAGTTGAGGGCTTGCTGCATGCCATCGCCGACGCGATGGTTATTGTCCTTCGCTTCGATGATCGCGATCGGGATGTTTGGCTTGTAGTAGAGGATGTAGTCGGCGAACTTTCCTGCAGCGCGTGTGGTCATGCGGCCGCGCACGATGATGCGGCCTTTGGTGATGTAGACCTCCTCACGAAGCTGCGTCTGCATGTCCCAGCCGGCCCGCTGGATGGCAGGTGAAATGAACTTGGTGCAGATGTCCCGCTCCGAAAGCCCCTTCTTATCCACCGTGGATCAGCGTACGCGCTGCATTAGGGTGCGTGCAAGACAGCACAGAGTTCGATCGACCCCACCAGTCGTCGCCTTTCCTTCAGCAGTCGTTGGGGTAGCAACCTGGTTTCGATGATCGAGACATCCAAATCCAGATGGACGCAGTACTGCTTGTGGCGGGCGCGCTCGATCCGGAAGCCTCGGTCATGCAACGCCGCCGACTACACGCTTCGTTCCTCCAGCTTTGTGCCGACAAGCGGTGGATGCACTCGGCGGAAGTCTCGCCACTACCGGTAGTTACTGAACATTCGAACAGCTGTGTCATATCGATCAGTTAGGTTCGCTTATAGATGACGGTCGCGTTCGGACAGGCGGAGGGTGGCGGCGCGGTGCCGTGGTGTCCTTCCGAGGAGTGGATCGAAGCCTTCGAGGCGCAGGCGAGCACCGAGCTCTACACGAGGCTGAAACGCTTCGCGCGCGCGCGCGCGGGACTGGTTGCGCATGGTGGTCGGGTTGTCGACGAGTTCTACGTGAACGAGCTCGTTCAGGACGCGCTCGACGACACGTTCCGCGGCGTTCTTCGATGGGAGCCCGACCGCGGTTCGCTCGAGATGTTCCTGATTGCGGCGATCCATTCGCGCACGCGCCACGACTACGCGCACGCTGTGAATTTCCCGCACGAGCGCCTCGAGACCGGGCCTTCGTCGCGATCGACGCTCGCCGATACCGAGGTAGCGCTCGCGCAACGCAGCGGGGATGACGGCTCGCGGCGCGGCAAGGCCACGGAACGCGTTCTCGATCACCTCAAGGAACACGCGGGCAAGGACCCCGACGTTCTCCAACTCCTCGCCTTATATGGCGACACGAGCACCAAGAAGGCCGACATCATGCGCGCCGCAGGCTGGAACTCGAAACGCTACGAGGCGACCCGCAAGCGCATGATCCGCCTTGTTCAACAACTTCCCAACGACGTTCGCGACGCTGCCGTCGCGCGCTCCTGAGGACCTACCGTGATGACCGACAAGCCTGAGAAGAGTCTCGAAATCCTCGACGCCATCTACATGGAGGCCGCGCTCGACGCGGCCGCAAACGGCAGGAGCACGCCCGAAGATGAGCGATGGGCGCGCGAGACCTCCAAGCGCGTCCAAGCGCGCCTCGCCGAGCTGCGTCGCAACCTCGTGCCTGCGACCGCGACTGTCAGCAAGGCACAGCCGATCCGACCGTCGCTGCTCGCGATGGGACGTGACGCGCTCCTCGCGAAGCTGAATGAGCTGACGAGCAAGATCGGACCATCGTTGCAGTACGCGCATCGCAACCTCGAAGGCCTGAGCGATGACGACCTGCGCCGCTTGGTGGATACCCTCAATCCCGAATCCGACGATTAGGAGCTGGCATGCGCAGCGAATGGGAACGGGACGCGCAGCGATGCGCGAATGGGCTGCTGCATCGATTTGGTGTCCGCGATGCGACTCACATCCGGGTCGAGTCGTTCGCCGCGAAGCTCGGCGCCGAGATCAT
>JANXOP010000100.1 GCA_025357755.1 Kofleriaceae bacterium
GCCCAGCGAGTGGCGCACCAGCCCGCCGCGCGCGCGGCAGGTTTGTCGCGCCGCTTGCAATCGCTCGGCTCCGCGTTCGTCGCGCCGCTTGCATCGCATCGGGTGGCCGCGGGTTTGTCGCGCCGCTTGCATTCTTACGCCTGCACGCTCGTTCGTCGCTCCGCTGTTTATTCTTTTTGCATCGGGTGGTTGTGGGCTCGTCGCGCCCTTCTGTCCCGCGACTGCACGCGCGTTCGTCGTGTCGCTGCAATCGGTCGTCTCCGCGTCTATGCAAGCTGACGCAGACAACCCGCAGCCGATCTGCCGATGCGCAATGCCGATTCCGCTTCCGCTTCCGCTTCCGCTGCCGATGCCGATGCCGATTCCGGTTCCGGTTCCGCTTCCGATGCCGATGCCGATGCCGATGCCGGTTCCGATTCCGGTTCCGATGCCGATTCCGGTTCCGGTTCCGGTTCCGCTTCCGATGCCGATTCCGATTCCGATTCCGATTCCGGTTCCGCTTTTGCTTCCGATGCCGATTCCGCTTCCGATGCCGGTTCCGATGCCGATGCCGATGCCGGTTCCGGTTCCGGTTCCGATGCCGATGCCGATGCCGGTTCCGATTCCGGTTCCGATTCCGATGCCGATGCCGTTTCCGCGGTCGATGTCGCTTCCGTCTCTGACGTTGTCAGGCGTCGGCGAACATCCGACGACCGTATTCGGCCGTGTTTACGCGCGGAGCCTGGCGCTGCCGCTCGAGACGCCGACGATTTGCGCGCGATCAGCTGCGCGCGAGAGCCGCGAGGCGACCCCACCGCCGCTACCGGCGCTTGAGGCTCCAGACCATTCCGGCGAGGCGGTCGCGCTCGGCGGCGAAGGGCGGCTCGGCGAACCAACCGTGAGCGGCGGCGATATCGAGCACGGCGCCGACCTCGCGAAGGCTGCCGAAGGCGATAGCGAAGTGCTGCTGGCGATCGCCGCCATTGCGGCCCGAGCCCTCGTTGAGATTCAAGGCGACGGAGTTGAGTGCATCGCGGCCTTGCTTGGCAAGTGCAGCATCGTGGCGCCGAACGAGAGCGAGAGGCTCGCGAAGGTTGCGAATGAGATCGAGTGAGAGGTCGTAGGCGAGAAAGCGCATGGTGGTGGTCCGTTCGCCGGTCCTGAAGCGAGCGCCGGGACCATGACGCGCGCTGCGCGACGACAGCTCGTGGTCTCGTCGGTCGACCGCGCGCGCGGCGCGGTCCTGGCGTGAAGCGAAGGAACGCGAAGGACCACCACCGTGCGCTTCTCGCCGCACGACCTCGCTCGCTCATTCGCATGCGAGCCTCTCGTACTGGCGGCGCCGCCGCGCTCGCCATAGCCGCGAGGCACGAGTCGCCGAATCTCAGCGAGGGGTCGGCCATGGAAGCGATCGCGCACTCGGCGTCGCCGGCAAGCGAGTGCGACGCGCAGTGTGCCGCCGCTGATCGGATTGGAGAGGCTCACGAGTGCGAATTGGCAACGAGCGTGCGGTTAGGATGCGGGTGTGAACGAATACATCCTGCTTCATCACGACGATGCGAGTGCGAGCGAATCGGGCTGGGACGCGTACATCGCGAAGCTGCGTGCGAGCGGGCAGTTCGACGGCGGTAGCTCGATCGGGGAGGGCGCAAGCTACCGCAAGTCCGGAACGACAAAGCCGACGACCGGGGTCGTCGGCTTCGTGCGCGTGCGCGCCGTAAATCTGGAAGCGGCGCGCGTGTTCCTCGACGGTAATCCGGTCTACGAAGCAGGCGGGACGGTCGAGATCCGGCTCCTGCCCAAGGACTAGGCTACTGCGCCCAGACCTGGACCTTGGCGCGTCCGCCACCGGGGAGGTTGCGGTACTTGAACTCGATCCACTCGATCGCCTTCTCGCGATCTCCCGGCAGGTCGATGACCTTGGTGCGCGTGCCTTCGCGGAAGAAGTACGAGACGGCCGGGTGGAACGGGTCGCCGTGCTTGAACTTGATCGAGAAGTCGATCATCTCGAGCTCGCTATCGAGCACGACGACGGTCACCTTGGTGAACTTGCCCATCGCACGACCGACCTGGATGCGATCGATATCCTCGCGACCGTGGCCATTCACTTCGCGCTCGCCGAGCATCTCCCAGCCCTTGGCTTCGAAGCGCCACGGCTTGCCCGACGGCGGGGCCCCCGAGGCTGCGGCACCGTTCTCGGCCTTCGCCCAGACCTGGACCTTCGCGTTTCCGCCGCCGGGGACGTTGCGGTACTTGAAGTCGACGTACTTGATCGTTCGCTCGTCGCCGGGGAAGTCGATCTGGTGGCTCCGCGTGCCCTCGCGGAAGTAGTGCTGGACCGCGGGGTGCCAGGGTTCGCCACGGCCGAACTTGACGCTGAGGTCGATCATCTCGAGATCCGAGTTCGTCACGACGAGCGTCATCTTGGTGAACTTACCTTCGTAGCGGCCGACCTCGATGCGATCGTGATCGACGCGACCGTTGACGGTGCGCTCGCCGAGCAGCGTCCAGCCCGACGGATCCCAGGTCGCGGCGGCAGGCGGAGGCATCGGTGCGCCACCCACAACGCCATTACCGGTCTTCCAGGCCCAGACGCTGACCTTCGCATTGCCTCCACCGGGGAGGTTCTTGTACTTGAAGTCGAGATACTTGAGGACGTGCTCGCCGGGCGGGAGGTCGATCACGCGCGTCCGGGTGCCCTCGCGGAAGACCTGGTTGACCGTCGGGTGATAGTTCGTGTTGTCGGCGAACTCGATCTTGAAGTCGATCATCTCGAGATCGCTGTTCTCGACCACGACCGTGAGCTTCGAGAACGTACCTTCGACGCGACCCACCTCGATGCGGTCGTGATCGAACTTGCCGTTCACGGTGCGATCACCGAGCGGTACCCAGCCGCGAGAATCCCATGCCGGTTGAGCACTTGCCACGCTCGAGAGGGTCGGGACGGCAGCGAGTGCGGAGGCCGCGATGACCACGCTGAGTAATAGGTTTGGTCGCATGCGCGACACGCTAACACTCATTCTCATGTGCCACAGACGCGCCATCCCGCCGCGAAATTCACTATGTAAGTAATTATCTAAGTTATTGGAATGTTGCCGAAAACTGGAGCGGTCGCTTCGAGTCTTCGACGATATTTTAATGGCAGCTACAAAGCAGGCGGCGCGGGTGCGCTCGCCTCAGGTCGATCGTGCGCCTCGCGAGATCATTGCGACGCCGGTCGTCAAATGGGTCGGTGGCAAGACAAAGCTTCTCCCCGAGCTCCTCGCTCGGATGCCCAAAACGTTCGGTCGCTACTACGAGCCGTTCATCGGCGGCGCCGCGATGTTCTTCAAGCTCGCGCCCGAACGCGCGGTGATCGCCGACGTCAATCCCGACCTCGTCTCGCTCTACCAATCGATCGCGCGTGATCCGAATGCGGTGATCAAGAAGCTCGCGCATCACCGCGAGGAGCACGACGAGACCCACTACTACGCGACCCGCGAGAAGTGGAACCAGTCGCACATGCAGTGGTCCGCGGCCGAGCGCGCCGCGACGTTTATCTACTTGAACAAGACGTGCTTCAACGGCCTGTGGCGCGTGAACCGCTCGGGTGGTTTCAACGTGCCGATCGGTCGCTACACCGATCCCCCGATCTGCGTGCCCGATGCGCTGCGTGCGGCCTCCAAGGTGCTCGCGCGCGCCGACATCCGCCATGCGGACTACGCGACGGCGATCGACGATGCCAAGCCTGGCGACTTTCTGTACTTCGATCCGCCGTACGATCCGATCAACGCGACCTCGAGCTTCACGAGCTACACCGTCGGCGACTTCGGCACTGACGAGCAGAAGGCACTCGCGGCGACCGCGAAGCAGCTGATCGATCGTGGTTGCAAGGTGATGCTGTCGAACAACGACACCCCGCTCGTCCGCTCGCTCTACAAGGGCTTGAAGATGGACAAGGTAAAATGCTCGCGAGCGATCAACTCGAACGCGGCAAAGCGTGGCGAGATCGACGAGCTCGTGATCACCGGCGGCTACTAACCGCGAGCATCGAACCGAACGCGCGGATCAGGCGAGCGCCGCAGACGACGCGTACTGCTGCGTGCTCGGATCGTAGTCCTGAAGCACGCCGACAACGCCAGCCGAGCGGGCGATGCGGACGATCTCTTCACGGTTGCCACGAACGACCATGCGGGGTTCAGCGCCGTCGAGCTCGGAGGCCGTTACGAACCGGCGAGCTTTGACGACATCCTTGAACACGAGCAAGTACGTCTGGTCGTTACCGGCGCGGGCCATGACGGGCACGCGGCCATTAGAGTCCTGAGTGGTCAACTCGCCTTCATTCGAGACGAGGAGCACCCACAGACCATCGATCACTTGAGAAGGAACGCTGGTGGTTGCTAGCAAGACGAGGGATATGTGCGGTTTTTCCCTCGATCTGTCAAGGAATTCTGTAACGCCACCTGCTGCTTGACGCGGTCGAGATCGGAGGGTCTAGTACTCCCGTGACCGGCCGAGTTCACCTCCCTGTCATCGACGGCACGCCCGTCCCCGCGACCGGACAGGGACACGAGATGCCGGTACCAGCCGATCCCCTGCTGGATCAGTTCGCCCGGCGGATCCGTTATCTACGCGTTTCCGTGACGGATCACTGCAACTACCGCTGCACCTACTGCATGCCGGAGAGCTTGATCGGGGAGATGAGCTTCGAGCCGCGGTCGGCGGTGCTCACGTTCGAGGAGCTCGAGCGGGTGATCTCGGTGTTTGCACGGCTCGGCGTCCGCAAGATCCGGTTGACCGGCGGCGAGCCGACCGTCCGTCGCGGCATCGTCGATCTCGTCGCCCGAATCGCGAACGTTCCGGGGATCGAACAGATCGTGATGACCACGAACGGCCATCTGCTCGACGATCTCGCCGCCCCGCTCAAGGCTGCTGGCGTCTCGGCGGTGAACGTTTCGCTCGACACGCTCGATGCCGAACGGTTCGCGAAGGTCACGGGGCGAGGCGATCTCTCGCGGGTCCTCGCTGGCATCGACGCGGCGCGCGCGGCCGGTATGGCCGTGAAGACGAATGCGGTCGCACTCTACGGTGTGAACGACGACGAGATCGTCGCACTTTGCGAAGCGGCGTGGTCCCGCGGTGCGACCCCGCGCTTCATCGAGCACATGCCGATGTCGCACGGCGCGCTGTACGAGCAGGCTCGGGGAATCGCTGCCGTGACGATTCGCCGCACGATCGAAACGGAGCTCGGCGCGCTGGTGGCCTCCGGGGCCTCGGGGGGCTCCGAGCGCAAGGACGCCGGCCCAGCGCGCTACTGGGCGCTCGCACGCGATCCCTCGCGCGAGGTCGGCGTCATCTCGGCGATGACCGACCACTTCTGCGATGACTGCAATCGCCTCCGCTTGACCTCGACGGGCGCGCTGCATGCCTGTTTGGGGCACGACGACGCCCTGAGCCTGCGTGATCTTGTCAGGGCTGGTGGTTCGGACGATGACTTGGTTCGCGCGATCGGTGGCTCGGTCACCGGCAAGCGCGCAGGACACACGTTCAGCGACGCTCCACCGACGACGCACATGATGGGCATTGGCGGTTAGCAGCTTTTCTGCTGCCAGTGGGCGTTGCTTCACTGCCCGCGGAATGTCCATGGAACATGCTACGGTTGCCACCGCACGGGCCGACGGTTTGCCGTGCCCTGCCGGTCTCATCGGCGGAGGATCCAATGGAAAAATCTACGCTCTACAAGGTCCTGCTCACCATCGGCGTCGTGCTCGGTGGTGGCGGCTTCTTGATCTATTCATCGGTCGGTCATGCCCAGCACTACCGCATGGTGGACGAGCTGGTCGGCGATGGATTCACGCAGTGGACCGACAAAGAGCTCAAGGTCCACGGCTTCGTCGAGGCTGGTAGCATCGTCGAAGTCGTCGTCGGTCAGGTCCAGCACCGCACGTTCGTGCTGCAGAAGAACGGCAAGAAGATCCGGATCTTCAACGAAGGCCCCAAGCCCGACACGTTCAAGGATCAGTCGGAGGTCGTCGCGACCGGTCGCTTGATCAAGGCGAGCGAGGTCCAGGGGCTCGCAACGGAGATGTGCAAGAAGCAACCGGCCCCCGTGGGTTGCCCGCTCCGCACGGATGCTGAACAAGAGTGGGTGATGGAGTCGAGCGAGCTCATGGCGAAGTGCCCGTCGAAGTACGACGGCGCGCCGACCACCAAGATCGACACGCAGTTCAAGTGAACCTATGACTGACGGCGTTCCCTTCTCTCCGATCGCGTTGGTTGGCACGATCACGCTGCTGCTGGCGTATCTCTGTGCTGCCTGGGCCTTCGCATCCGGTATCGCTGGCAACGCACGCAAGAGCCGCAGGCTCGTCAATGCGTCGGTGTACGGCCTCTACGGTTTCGGCGCGCTGATCGGGCTCGCGTCGTCCCTGATGATCTACGCGTTCGTCACGCACGACTTCACGATGAAGTACGTCGCGTCGGCGAGCGACACGACGATGCCGACCATCTACAAGGTCACCTCGTTCTGGGGTGGGCTCGATGGCTCGCTGCTGTTCTGGGTGCTCGTGCTCTCGATCTTCTCGACGGTCGCGATCGTCGTGAACCACAAGCGACATCGCGACATGATCGGCTACGTCGTCGCGACGATCATGGGCGTCCAGATCTTCTTCCTGACGCTGCTGCTGTTCACGAAGAATCCGTTCAGCACGTACCTCACGGCGCCGCCGATCGATGGCCAGGGCCTCAACCCGCTGCTCCAGAACTACTGGATGGTGATCCATCCACCGTCGCTCTACACCGGCTTCGTCGCCGCGACGATTCCGTTCGCGTTCGGGATCGGTGCGCTCGCCTCGGGTCGGCTCGACGACATGTGGCTCGGCTCCGTGCGCGTGTGGATGCTGATCTGCTTCGGCTTTCTCTCGCTCGGCCTGATCCTCGGTGGTCGCTGGGCGTACGAGGAGCTCGGCTGGGGTGGCTACTGGGCCTGGGATCCCGTGGAGAACGCGGGGTTGATGCCCTGGTTCACAGCCACGGCGTTCCTGCACTCCGCGATCATCCAGGAGCAGCGAGGAACCATGAAGACATGGAACCTCTCTCTCGTCGTCATCACGTTCTTCCTCACGATCTTCGGCACGTTCATGACCCGCTCGGGCGCGGTCCAATCGGTCCACGCGTTCGGCGAGGACAACGTGCTCGCGCTCCAGTTCATCGTGTTCATGGCGGTGATCCTGATCGTGTCGGTCGGCTTGATCGTGTATCGCTCGAACAAGCTCTCGACGCGGACCGAGTTCGACTCGTTCTACTCGCGCGAGTTCGCGTTCCTCTTGAACAACTGGATCCTGCTCGCGTGCGCGTTCTTCGTGCTGTTCGCGACGATGTTCCCGACGATCTCGGAGGCGCTCAACGGCGAGCGGATCTCGGTCGGTCCCGAGTTCTTCAACAAGTGGATGACCCCACTCGGCCTCGTACTGCTGTTCCTCGCGGGCGCGGCACCGCTGCTCGCCTGGCGCAAGACCACGCGCGAGCGCCTCAAGAATCAGTTCATGATCCCGTTCGGCGCCGCGGCGCTGACGATCATCCTGCTCCTGATCTTCTTCCCGCAGACCAAGCACCTCAGCCCGATCTTCGCGCGTCAGATCAAGCTCCCGATCTCGCTACTTAACTTCGGGTTGATCGCGTTCGTCGGCGCTTCGATCATCCAGGAGTTCGCGCGTGGTGTCGGTGTGCGCATGCGCCAGACCAGCTCCGATCCATTCAGCTCGCTGCTCGGCCTCGTGCTGTCGAAGCGCCGCAAGTTCGGCGGCTACATCATCCACCTCGGCGTCGCGGTGATGTTCTTTGGCTTCGCGGGCAAGGCGTACGAGCGGATGGTCGATCGCACGGTCGAGAAGCCCGGTATCTCGACCGCCGATGGTCGCGGCCCCGCGTCGTTCTCGTTCGATTCCCCCGAGACCAAGGGCCAGAAGCACTCGTTCATCGGGCCGTTCAGCGGCTCGGACTACACGTTCACGTACGAGAACCTGTTCCACACGTCTGACGATCACAAGGACGCGATCACGGCGCAGGTCGGCATCTACAACGCGGGCGAGCGGATCGGCACCGTCTATCCCGCGAAGTGGGACTTCCACAAAGGCGACGGTCAGATGACGACCGAGGTCGCGATCCGCGTGCGTCCGCACGAAGACGTCTACCTCGTGCTGACGGGCTACGACCTCGACACGAGCCTCGCGAACTTCCGCGTCTACGTCAACCCGAGCATCCTGTGGGTCTGGCTCGGCTTCTTGGTCCTCGCGTTCGGCACGCTGATCTGCCTGATCCCTCAGGGCGTCGTCGATGCGTTGCAATGGAAGCCGAAGACCCGCGTCGGTCGTGCCGCCGATGTCGGCATCGTGGTCGCGATCGTGTTCGCGGCGCTCGCCGGCCTGTCGACCCAAGCCCACGCGCAAGCGGCGGCGGCTCCCGCGGGTGGTGCCGAGCACGTGACCGAGGGCATGGGCATGGGGAAAGCGGGTGGCGGTTTCGCGGCGCAGAATCGGCCGGCGAACGACACCGAAGCGCGCGCGATGAAGGAGCTGTTGTGCCCCTGCGGGTGTGCGCGGCAGAACGTCCTCGAGTGCGATTGCGCGACCGCCGCACAGCTCCGCGCGCAAGTGCAGAGCCTCATGACCGGCGCGAAGCTCGACGATGACGCGAGCCGCAAGTCGGCGTACGACCGCGTGATGGCGACGTTCGTCAAAGAGTACGGCGAGAAGATGTTGATGACGCCGCGCAGCGATCTGTCGTGGCTGTTGCCGTCGATCGCGGCGGTCGGTGCGCTCGGCGTGCTCGTCGTTGCGGGCCGGCGCTGGGTGTCGCGCTCGAAGCACGCGGAGATGGTGCCGGTCGGGGGCAGCACGGCTGCGGTGAGTCCGAGCAGCGCTGCAGCTCTGGCTGACGACGCGTACGCCGACAAGCTCGACGACGAGCTGGCGGAAACCGACTGATGGCGACGGCCGATGATATTCAGGCCGGCGATGACGACGGAGATGATGACGAGCTAGCTCCGCAGGCGGCACCCAGGGCTGATCGGGCGAAGCACAAGGCGAACGCCAAGCCAGCGCCGGTCGGGGCGCGTTCGTATCTCGGCCTCAAGATCGGTGGCTTCGTCGCGTTCGTGCTGATCGGTTGGCTGTTCATCCTGGGTCAGAACAAGTTCCACCTCACCGCACCTGTCTTGTTCGTGTGTCTGGGCTTCCTCGCGGTCACCACGACCGTGCTGAACCTATGGCGCACCGGCGCCGAAGCCGCCGCTCCGGACATCGCAGGTGGCGATTGGGAGCGTCCGCTCGGCGCGGCCGCGCACCTCGAGAAAGAGAAGCGCACGTTGCTCAAGGCGATCAAGGAAGCCGAGTTCGATCTCGCGATGGGCAAGCTCTCGCAGGCCGACTGCGATGGCTTGATCCGCGACTATCGGTCGCGTGCGATCGCCGTGATCAAAGAGCTCGATCGGCTCGAGCAAACCGCGAATCCCAGCGAGCTCTCGACGAAGGAACAGATCGCGCGTGAAGTGAAGGCGCGGCTCGCACTCGACGAACAGAACAAACCGAGTAACCGCGCGAAGAACGCGGCGACCAAGCGAGCGGGCAAGGGCAAGCAACCCGCGAAGGCGGACGATGCCTTGCCGGAGACAGCCGCCAACGCGAACCCGGAACCGGTCGTCGATGCGATCGAGGCTTCGAAATCAGCAGCAGGAGAACCGTCGTGAGCATCCTACGCCGTGGCCTGATCACGACCTTTCTCGGTGTCGCGACCTTCGCGACCCTCACGACCCTCGCTCCCCTCGCTCACGCGCAGGTCGCGGGCGCGATCGGCAAGCCGCTGTCCTCGCCGGATCTTCCGACCGGCACGATCAGTGTGCGCGTCGTCGCGGGCACGATCGCAAATCCGGTGGTCGGCACGGACGTCACGCTGCTCGTCAACGGCACACCGCGCGTCGCGCGGACCGATGCGGCAGGGCGCGCGCAGTTTCCGAGCCTGCCTGCAGGTGCGAAGGTCCAAGCAAAAGTTCAGACCCAGGACGAGGGCGACAAGCAGGACATCACCTCGGACGAGTTCGAGCTCGATCCGCAGATGGGCTCGAAGGTGCTGCTCTCGACCAAGCCCTTCGTCCCGATGGGCGGGATGGCCGCCGGGGCTGCACCGTTCGCGGGTGGCGCGGGTGGCGCGGGTGGTGGCGCGGGCATGCCCGATCCACGCACGCTGAGTGGCCAGCCTCGCGGTGAAGCGACCGATCAACCGGGCACGTTCACCGTCCGGCTCACCTACGACGACCTCGCCGACAAGACCTCTCTCGCCGGCGTGCCGGTCTACCTCGTCGGCTACAAGGGCGACGACACGGTCTCGATGTTCCAGCAGGTCTCCGATGCCGAGGGGCGCGCCGCGTTCACCGGCCTCGATCGCACGGGCTCGACCTCGTACTTCGCGACCGCGCAGATGAAGCGCGGTGGTTCCAAGTCGATCATCGATCGCCTGGTCTCGACGCCTGCCGTGCTCGACTCGCGCAGCGGTATTCGCGTGATCTTCTCGGCGGACAAGCGCGACTCGAACGCGCCCGCGATCGACGACCTCGACAAGCTCGACACCCAGGATGCTTCGCTCGAAGCTGGCAAGGTCCGGGTCGTGCTCGTCGGCGTGCCCGAAGAGGGCGGCAAGGTCGAGCTCGTCGCGATCCGTGCGGGCGGCGCCAAGCGCACGATCGCCACGCAGACCATCACGCGCGCGGCACCGGATCCCAAGGAGATGCAGGCGCAATCGCAGTTCGAGCCGAAGGCTGACATGCCGCCGCACGCGATCCGGATCCAGGTCCACGGCGGTGGCGTCGACGAGAACAAGCCTGTCGGTGGCGTCTCGGTTCGGCTCGTCCCGGCCGCAGCGGCGGTCCCGAACGCGGATCTCTCGAACGTCGGCGCCGAGCAGAAGACGCCGGATACCGGCTTCTACGACACGACGAACAACGAGAAGGGCCCGATCGTCGCGATCATCACGGTCAACGGCAAGGAGATGCAGAGCCAACCAATCGATCTGAGCAAGGCGGGTGGCTGGCTCGACATCGAAGCGCACTGGGACAAGATCGGCAAGCTCAACGCGGTGTTCGACGCCACGGGCGTCCAGCCAGACGAGATCCTCTACGCGCAGTCGACGATGTTCAACAACACGCTGTTCCGGTCGGCGCCGTTCCTGCCGGTCGCGGATCGCGGCACCAAGTCGACGCTGTTCATCGTGCCGCGCATCTTGTTCACGTTCAGCTGGACCTCCCACATCGACGACGAGTTCCTCGCCGTCGGCGGCAAGTTCCAGCTCAAGAACAACTCGTGGGCGCCGTATATCGGCAAGACCGGCGACGGCATCATCATTCCGCTGCCACTAAACTTCAAAGGCGCTCGGGTCGGCGAGCAAGATCAAGACGACGTCGCGGTCTCGCAAGGCGAGGGCTTCCGGATCGGTCATCCGATTCCGCCCGGCGGCAAGGTGTTCCACGCGCAGTTCTCGATGCCGATCGAGGCCGGCAAGGTCCACTGGTCGCTCGACCTTCCGCTCGGTGCGTTCCAGAGCGGCATGGAGATCATGCAAACCCCCGGCATGTCGGTGACCTCCGCGGCGTCGATGCACCAGGAGGTCGCGACCGTCGCGCAGGGCACGTACATCGTGTTCCCGCAGATCTCGATCGCGCCGAAGCAGTCGATGGTGATGACGATCAACGACCTGCCATCGCAACCCGCGTGGAAGCTGTGGGCTCCACGGGTCGTCGGGGTCGTCGCGATCTTGGTGATGCTCGGGGGACTGAGCCTCGCGCTGTACCGGGGCTCGACCGCGCGTTCGAACGAGCGCGCGGCCCGGCGGACCAAGCTCCTCGACGAGCTCGTCGAGCTCGAGAAGGGCGCGCAAAAGAGCATCCTTGGCGGGGCCACGGCCGACCAGCGCCGGGCACAGATCACGAGCGAGCTCGAACAGCTGTGGGTCGACTAGACCGGATCCGGATCGAGAAGGTCGGCAAGCGATACGGGACCGAGCGCGCGCTCGCGGGTGTATCGCTCGAGCTGACCAAGGGATCGATGTGCGCACTGCTCGGGCACAACGGCGCGGGCAAGACCACGCTGCTAGGGGTGGTCTCGACGCTCGTGCGTCCCGACGGTGGCGCGGTCACGTACGAGAGTGCGGGCAAGGTCGTCAAAGGCGAGGGCGTGCGAGGCCAGATCGGCCTGTTGGCGCACGCGTCGCTCTGCTACGGCGAGCTCTCCGCGATCGAGAACCTGGAGTTCGTCGCAGGGCTGTACGGCGTGCCGACCAGTGGCATCGCGCCGGCGCTCGATCAAGTCGGGCTCGACCCGCGCGCGCGCGATCGCGCGGCGCGGACGTATTCGCGCGGCATGTTGCAGCGCCTCGCGCTCGCGCGCGCGCTACTCACGAAGCCGTCGCTGCTGTTGCTCGATGAACCGTTCACCGGCCTCGATCGCGATGGCGCGATCGCGCTCGGCGAGCGGCTCGGTGCGCTCAAGACCGATGGCACGATCGTCGTCGTGGTCACCCACGATCTCGAGGCGATCGCGGGGCGCACCGATCACGTCGCGATCCTGCGCCGCGGCAAGCTCGTGTGCGAGGAGCGCGACCCGCGCGCGTACAGCTACGAGCAGCTCAAGGACCTCTATCATCGGAACGCGGCCTGATGCTCGGCCACGCCTTGCGGATCGCCTGGAAGGACCTTCGCATCGAGATGCGAAGCAAGGAGATCTTGATGACGATGGCGTTCTTCGGAGCGCTGCTCGTCGTGATCTATTCGTTCGCCTTTCCGGCCGATGCCGCGGCGGTACGCGGATCGGTGCCCGGCATGTTGTGGGTCTCGCTCGCGTTCACGGGCACGATCGCGCTCGGTCGCGCGTTCGATCGCGAGCGCGAGAACGACACGATGCGCGCGCTCCTCCTCTCGCCGGTGCCGCGGCTCTCGGTGTTCATCGGCAAGGCGATCGCGATGACCGTGCTGATCCTCGGTGTCGCCGTGATCGTGGTGCCGCTGCTCGCGCTGTGGCTCAACGCGCCGCTGTTCGATTACCCGCTCGAGCTCGCGGCGATCGTCGCGACCGGCGCGCTCGGCATCGCGGTCGTCGGCTCGGTCTTCGCGGCGACCCTCCTGAAGGCCCGGTCCCGCGACGTTTTGCTACCGGTCGTCCTGTACCCGATCCTGCTACCGTTGTTCGTGGCGGGGACCAAGGGCACGGCGGCCCTGGTCCAGGCGCATCCGAACCTCGAAATCGCCCACTACTGGATGAGCTTCCTCGGAATCTACGACGCCGCGTTTTTGGTACTGTCCCTTTGGATCTTCGAGTCCCTGGTCATCGAGTGAACAAGTTTCTGGTCCCCATCCTATGTGTCGTCGCCGCGGTCGGGCTCGTGGTGTCGACGTGGCTCGTGTTCTACGGGTCGCCGCTCGAGTACGCGATCGATCATGACAGCGGCCGGCTCGTCGGCACGAGCCTCTTCTTCAACCAGAAGATCTTCTACTTTCACGTCGCGCACGCCTTCACGCTGTTCGCGGCGGTCGGCATCGCGGGCATCTCGTCGATCTTCTATCTCAAGAACCGCAACCCGAAGTGGGATGACATCGCCGCGGGCACGACCGATGTCGCGGTCGCCCTCGGCGCCGCCGTGCTCGCGACCGGCGTCATCTGGGCGAAGGCCGCGTGGGATGTCTGGTGGCAGTGGGAGCCGCGGCTGACCATGTCGCTGCTCTTGTGGCTGATCCTCGTCGGCTACGCGCTGGTCCGGAAGTTCGCGGGTCCGAGCG
>JANXOP010000124.1 GCA_025357755.1 Kofleriaceae bacterium
CACGACCGCGACGGCGATCCTCACGGCTTCACATCCCCCGGCTTGGGACCCGGCTTGGTGGCTGGGCCAGGCGCGACAGGTGGCGGGGCGGTGGTCGCGGAGACCGCGAGGCCCTCGCTCAAGCGCTCGCTCGGGCCGATCACGACTTGCTCGTGCTCCCCGAGGCCCGACAACACGGCGATCTTGTCGCCCAGGTCGCTATCGATCTTCACGTCGTGCCAGTGGATCTTGCCGTCGACGACGACGCACACGCGCGTGCCGCTCGCATCGGCGACCAGTGACGAAGGGCGGATCATCAGCGGCGAGTCGACGCGGCTGACCGCGAGCTCGAGCTCGGCGTACATGCCCGGCAAGAGCGCACCATCGGGGTTCGGGATGCGGACCTCGGTGAGTAACGTGCGGGTCGCCGGATCGAGCGCACCGGAGCTCCGCGTGACCTGCCCCGTGAACACGCGGTTCGGATACTCGCGCAGGTGGATCGTGGCCGCATCGCCGACCTTGACCGCGGGCGCGTAGACCTGCGGGACGTTGACGAAGATCCGCATCACCGAGGTGTTCGCGACGTGGAACAACGGTTGGCTCACGCCGGCCGCGACGAGCTGACCGATCTCGACGCTGCGCGTGGTGACGACACCATCGAACGGCGCGGTCACGGTCGCGAATGACTTGAGCTCGCGCAGCCGCTGCAGGTTCGCCTCGGAGGTCAGGTGCGCGGCCTGGATCGCCTTGAGGTTCGCACCGCGCGCATCGAAGCCCGCTTTGCGCTCTTCCATGTCTTGCTTCGAGACCACGCCGGCGCCGGAGAGCGTCTGGTAGCGATTGCTCTCCGTGCCCGCGAGCTCGAGTTGGGTCTTGGCCGCATCGATGTTCGCGGCGGTCTGTTGCGTCGCGGCCTGGGCACCGCGGAGCTCTTGATCGACATCCGGCGTGTCGAGCGTCGCGAGCACGTCGTGCTCCTTGACGTGATCACCGATGTCGACGTTGAACGTTCGTACGTAGCCACTCGTGCGCGCGTAGATCACCGCATCTTGCACGGCCTGCACGGTACCGGGAAGCGAGACCCTGCCGTTCGGCGCCTGCCTCTGCGGCGCCTCGATCATCACGTGCGCGGGCTCCGCGGCCTCGCGATCGTGATCCTCCTTACGTGCACTCGCCGCGCGCAGCCGCGGCACCACACCGACGAGCACGAGCACGGCGAGGATCGTCGCCGCGACGCCGGCGGTGACGATCAGACGGGAGCGCCCCGGTCGGTACGGTTTCGGATCGATGACAGCGTCTTCTGCGTGTTCAGGTTCCATAAGCGGCCTCTTCGGGAGTCAGCGCCGGTTCAGGCTTCTTCTTGCGAAGCGCGCTGTACACGACCGGGACAAAGAACAACGTCGCGAGCGTGGCGACACACAGGCCACCGATCACCGCACGACCGAGCGGCGCGTTCTGCTCGCCTCCTTCGCCGACCCCGAGCGACATCGGCAGCATGCCGAGGATCATCGCGAGCGCGGTCATCAGGACGGGGCGCAGGCGCGTGATGCCGGCGAGGTAGGCGGCCTGGCGCGCATCGCAGCCCTCCTCGCGCTGATCGTTCGCGAACGTGAGGATCAAGATGCTGTTCGAGGTCGCGACACCGATGCTCATGATCGCGCCCATCAGCGCGGGCACCGAGAGCGTGGTCCGTGTCGCGAACAGCATCCAGATGATGCCGGCGATCGCACCGGGCAGCGCCGAGAGGATGATCAGCGGATCGACCCACGATTGGAAGTTGACCGCGACGAGCAAGAACACCAGCAACACCGCGAACACGATGCCGAAGCTGAGCCCGCGGAAGCTGTCCTGCATGCTCTTGACCTGGCCGCGCACGACGATGCTGGATCCGCGCGGTAGCTTCGCGCGCGTGTCCTCGACGATCTTGTCGATCTGCGTCGCGACGGTCCCGAGGTCGATGCCCTGCACGTTCGCGAGGACATCGAACGTCTGGGCCGCGTTCCAGTGCGTGATGTTGACCGGTACGTCGTCGCGGATGAACGTCGCGAGGTTGCCGAGCGTTTGCGCCTTGCCCTGGCCTCCACTCGGCAAGGCGATCGGCGTGTTCGCGAGCTGGTCGAGGGTGCCGGTGTTGTACTGCGGGGTCTGGACCGCGACCGGGTACTGCACACCCTTCTTCGGATCCATCCAGAAGTTCGGCGCGACCTGACCTGACGAGGACAGCGACACGAGCACGTCGCTCGCGACATCGCGCTCGGTCAGGCCTTGCTGGCTCGCCTGCACGCGATCGACCGCGACACGAATATCGGGCGCGCCCACGACCTGGTTGAGGTGAACGTCGACGGCGCCCTGGATCGCGGCGATCCGTGCACGCAGCGCGCGCGCGACCTCGAGGTTCTCGACGCGGTTGCGGAGCGGGCCTGCGAGCTGGACATCGATAGGTGCCGCGAGGCCGAAGTTCAAGACCTGGGTCGTGATGTCGGGCGCCTGGAAGAAGATCTCGATCGCGGGGAAGTCCTTCGCGAATCGCTCGCGCATCTTCTTGACGTAACCGGCGGTCGGGCCGTGGTGCTCGGGATCGAGCGCGACGAGCACGTCCCCATCCGCGGGCGAGATCAACGAGCCATCGCCGAGGGCGTTGTTGATGCCGCTGGCGGGCACGCCGAGGTTGTCGATCATCGTGACGAGCTCGTCAGCGGGGATGATCGTTCGAACTTCCTGTTCGACCTGCGCGACGTCGAGCTCGGTCTGTTCGATGCGCGTGCCCGGCTGGGCGCGGACGTGGAACTTGATCTGACCGGCATCGACCGTCGGGAAGAAATCGCGACCGAGCATCGGGAACAACACGACCGCGCTGCCGATCACGAACACCGCGAAGCCACCGGTGACGAGCTTCTTGTGATCGAGCGCGAGGTCGAGGTACCCGGCGTAGGCGCGGCGGAGCTTCTCGAAGGAGTGATTGAAGCGGTGGTGAACACGCCAGATGAGGTTCGTCGGCGTCTTGCCACCGGCGTAGACCTCGACCTCGGCCTTCAAGAGGTAGTGGACGAGGGTCGGGACGAGCGTTCGCGACAACAGATACGACGTGAGCATCGCGAACACGACCGCCATCGCGAGCGGCGTGAACAGCGAGCGCGCGGCGCCCGTGATGAACGTCACCGGCAAGAACACGATGCAGATGCACAGCGTCGCGACGAGCGCGGGAGTCGCGATCTGCTGCGCGCCATCGAGGATCGCATGAACGAGCGGCTTCTTCATCGCGAGATTGCGATGGACGTTCTCGATCTCGACCGTCGCATCGTCGACGAGGATCCCGACCGCGAGGGACAGGCCGCCGAGCGTCATCAGGTTTAGCGTCTGCCCGAGCGCGGCGAGGACGCAGATCGAGACCAAGATCGACAAGGGGATCGAGATCACGACGATCACCGTGCTGCGCCAGCTCCCGAGGAACAAGAGGATCATCAGCCCGGTCAGGGCCGCCGCGATCGCAGCTTCCTTGACGACGCCATTGACCGCAGCGCGCACGAACACCGATTGATCGAACAAGAAATCGAGCTTGTACTCCGGCGGCAGCGTCTTGAGGATCGCGGGCATCGCGCCACGCACGCGCGCCACGACATCGAGCGTCGAGGAGCCGCCGGACTTCAGGATGCTGACGAGCACGCCGTGGCGACCGTTCGTGCGCACGAGGCTGGTCTGCGGTGCGAAGCCGTCGTGCACGGTCGCGACATCGCCGATCGAGACGGTGACGCCGTTGATCTGCTTGATCGGCATCCCGGCGATCTCCTGCAGGATGGTCGGGCTACCGTTCATCCGGACGGTCACCTCCTGGACGCCCTGCTTCGTCGTGCCGCCCGGCAAGATCAAGTTCTGGAGGTTGACCGCGTTCGAGACGTCGATCGGCGAGAGCCCGAGCGCCTGGAGCCGCGCGAGATCGATATCGATCATCACCTGGCGGGTCTTGCCACCGAAGGGGAACGGCATCTGTGCGCCTTGCACGGTGGCGAGGCCGATGCGCAGGAAGTTCGAGGTCAGATCGAAGAGCTCCGATTCATTGAGCGTGTCGGAGTGCACCGATGCCTGGATCACCGGCACGTTCGACGCCGAGTACTGCATGATCAGCGGCGGCGTCACCCCAGGGGGAAACTGTTTCAACAGCGTCTGCGAGATCGCCGTGACCTGCGCGTTCGCCGCTCCGAGGTCGGTGCCCTGATGAAAGAACACCTTGATCACGCCCCAACCGTTCAGGGTCTGGCTCTCGATATGCTCGATGCCGTTGACCGTGGTCGTGGCCGCGCGCTCGAAGCCGCCGGTGATGCGCTGCTCGACTTCTTCGGCCGCGAGACCCTGGTACTGCCAGACCACCGCGATGACCGGGATATCGATCTCGGGAAAGATGTCGGTCGCCATGCGATTGACGGCGAGCCCACCGCCGATCGCGATGACGATCGCCATCACCACGAACGTGTATGGGCGGCGTAACGCGAGTCGGACGATCCACATGCGCTCTGACGTTAACGTGGGGCCGTAAGAGCGAAAGAGACGCAGTGCGTCGTGGGATCGGACTATCTTTAGATCTCCGACGAGGATCTGCGCGTCTTAAGAACCGTTACGCCAGCGGCGAGGCGTAATGCCATGGGCCCGCTTGAAGTGCCGGATGAACAGCGTCGCATCGCGATAACCCACCCGTTCGGCGAGGACGTCGACGTTCTCGTCGCTCGCCATGAGCCGCTGGCGGGCCTCGGCCATCCGACGTTCGATGATCCACTGCTGAACCGTCATGCCCGTCTGCTCGCGCACCACGGTCGTGAGGTGCGCGGTGGATCGCCCCACGGCGCGTGCGACATCTGCGAGCGACACCGCTTCGGCGAACCGCCGCTCGATCACGTCGAACACTTCACCGAGCAGGGGCGAGAGGGGTTCGGGCGCGAGGCGCGCGGTTAGCCGACCGGTGCGGATCAATAGTGTCTTGAGCTCGGCACGCACGATCTCGCGATAGCCGGGACCTTGCTCGGCGAGCTCGTGCGCGATGGTCTCGAACTGGCGCAGCCATTCGGCGCGGTGCGCGATCGGCACCATGATCGCTTGCGCCGCTTGCCACGACCGGCGCAACAGCACGCTCCACTCGGGCCGTGTCGGGCGCGGGAATAACCAACCGGCAGCTTCGACCCCGAACGCATCCGGCATGAAGTCGAGCGCCCATCGGCCGACGCCGTGGAGCAACGCCGTGTCGTGGACTTCGCCGGGCGCGGTGATGATGAAGCTGCCGGGTGAGACCTCGAGGTCCTCGCGCCCGACGCGCATCACGCCCGCGCCGTTCGTCACGAACATCATCGCGAAGAAGCCGTGGGCGTGCGGGCGGGGCGAGTGGACGGGCTCGCCGAGACCGTCCACCATGCGCGACGAGATCGGGAATCCCAGCGGCGCACCCGTCGGGAACTGGATCATGACCTTGCGAGCGAGCACGCCAGGTAAGTGTAATCGAGGTAGGGTCAGGGCCCGTGGTCGTGAAGTCGCCCAAAGCGCGGGCCATGCGCGCCGATGCGCAGCGCAGCATCGACACGTTGCTCGAGGCGGCGAAGACCATCTTCGCGAAGTCGGGCGTCGATGCTCCGGTGCGAGAGATCGCGAGCGAGGCGGGCGTCGGGGTCGGTACGGTCTATCGCCACTTTCCCAAGCGCTCCGATCTGATCGCCGCCGTGTTCCGGCGCGAGATCGACGGCTGCGCGGCGGCGGCCTCCCTCCTCGCGGTCAAGCACGAGCCCGCGGCGGCGCTCGAGAGCTGGTTGACGCGGTACGCCGCGTTCATCGGTACCAAGCGCGGCCTCGCCGCGGCGCTGCACTCGGGGGATCCGACGTTCGATGCGCTACCCGCGTACTTCGAACAGACGCTCGGCCCCGCGCTCGAGGTCCTGGTCGCATCCGCGGTGACCTCGGGCCAGATCCGGCCCGATATCGAGCCGTTCGATCTGCTCGATGCGGTGCGCCGCTTGCCACCGGGCGAGTCCGGCCAGCGCATGCTCGCGCTGATGATCGATGGCTTGCGCTACGGCGCGCCTGGCCACCGTGCGAAGCGCCCGAAGAAGACGTGACCTCACGCGGCTGCGATTCCGCGATACCGTAGCTGGATGCGGACCCTCGAGCCCACCGACCTCGCGTTCTTCGATACCGCGCCGGCGCGGATCACGGGTCGCGCGCATCTCTCGGCGAGCCCCGAGCGCGTGTTCGCATCGTTCGCGGAACCGCAGGAGTGGACCAAGTGGTTCCCGAAGATCAAGAAGATCGGCTGGACCAAAGGCACGGGTGGCATCGGCTCCGAGCGCGAAGTGGTTCTCGGTGGTGGGCTCGGCGCCTATCGCGAGCGCTTCATCGCGTGGGAGCCCGGGCAGCGGTTCGCGTTCACGATGTACGAGACCAGCTCGTTGTTCGTGAAGCACCTCGCCGAAGATTTTCGGTTGACGCCCGAGGGCACCGGCACGCAAGTCGACTGGACGATGGCGGGCAAGCTGACCGTGCTCGGCCACGTCGCTTGGCCTGTCATGCGCGCGCTGATGAGCCGCTTCTTCCGCACCGGGACCAAGAAGCTCGAGACCGTGCTCGCGTAATTCTGAGAGCTCGGCTACTGCGCGACGCCAGTCACCCAGGCCTTGCGGATCAACCGGCCGCACTGGGCCGAGTGGTAGCCGGCGTTGCCGGCCGAGCCGCGCCGCGCGAGGACTCCGTAGATCGTGCGCGTCGCATCGACCCACGGATAGAAGCCGAAGGCACCGGCACTCGAGAAGGCACCATCACCGACGACCGCATCGTCCTCGATCCAGTGTGCGAGCCCGTAGTGCCAGCTCTCGTCCGCGCCGCTGTTCCCTGGGATCGGGCTAGACACCGCGGTCGGGCACGTCGCCGGATTCGTACAAACGGTATCGGCCGCGAGCAGCGCTCCGAGCCTCAACGGTGTGGGGCTGGCAATCAGGAGCTTGCGCAGGAACAACCGGTACTGATCCGCGCTCGTGTACACGCCACCCGCGGGTTGCGGCTGGCTGTAGTTGATCACGATCTCGGTGCCGATCTGCGAGCGGACCTCCGTCGCGAGCTCCGCGTTCTTCATCGCGCCGAGCCCCATGTTGCTCGCGAGCTTCTCGAGGTGCGCGCCGTTATAATAGAACTTGCCGATCGCGCTCGCGTCCTGCGCACCCGTCGCTCCGGCGAGGCAATCATCGATGGTGCCCTGGGACGGGCAGACGTCGTTCATGAGGCCGTTGTAACCGCTCGTGAAGTTAAGGAATGGAATGCTCTCGGTCGTGGGCGTCGTCATCTTCTCGATCGCGTAGCCGCCGAACAACCACTTCGACGCCGAGGCGATCGCCATCACGGTCGTCGCATCCGGCGGACTGGTACCGATCGAGCCGGACACAAACACGGAGCTGGCATCGCCGATCTCCCAGTAGAATGGCTGGATCGCCGTGCAGAGCGCGTTGTTCGTCGCGGTCGCGGTCGCGGCAGCTCCACGATCGGTTGCGGAGAGCGCGTCGGGTGCCGCATCGACGGGGCCGTCCGGTGCCGCATCCGGCGGCGTCAGGTTGCTGCTGCCACACGCGCCCAGCATGAGCAGGCCGATGAATCTCATGCGACCCAGCTCTAGCAAGGCGAGGGCCACACCCATCCAAGCGAGAGAGCGTTGGTGCTGGAACCCGAACGTTCCAGCAGGGTGCGAAAACTCGGGGTCTGGTGCGCTGACATGGAACCGCAACGGATCGGCAAGCGGTACGGTGCAGGCGGTTCGCGGCTGATCGCGCAGCACCACGACCGAGGGCCGAGGCGTTAGTGCTTGCGGGTCGCCGTGCCGGCGCTCGCATCGACCACGACCGGCACCTTCGTGTCGTTCGGCAGCGTCACCAAGCCCTTCACGATGATCGGTGCGTTCGTGACCCAGCGCCAGCCTCCGGTCGATCGCTCGATGGCCGCCAGCTCGTCCTTGCTGAAGAGCTCGCCGAACCGGACCGCGCGCACCTTCGAGTCGCTGTAGAAGCGAATCGCGACATCGCTGGTGACCGGCATCTGCTCGATGTCGCCGTACCGGACCCACGCGATCCATTTTCGTTTCGGTGCCACGACGACGTAGTAATCGCCGTGCCTGGACGGCTCGGTCGTCGCGACGCTGCGCTCGCCGATCTTCATGCTCCAGGTCGACTTGCCGTGGACGAGCGTGATCCCGAGGGTATCGTCTGCTGCTCCGATTAGCGCCGCGCTGAAGTTGCTGCTGCGATCGGCGAAAGCGGGCACCGTGAGGGCGAGGAGAGCAAGCGAGATGAGGAATGCGCGCATACCCGGTTATACGCGCGAGCTGGCGATTCGATCGGCCTTACGACGACATCAGCTGCAGCGCCTCGGCGATGACGCGCTCGGCATCGCGCACGCGCCCCGCGTGGAGGATCGTGCGATCGGGTCGAACCACCGCGCACCAGCCATTCGCACGCTCGTAGGCATCGGGGGCGGTCTCGACGACGGCTCCGCCGAACGCGGACCACCGCGTCCGCGTCGCCGGGTCGAGCGTGATCGGCTCGCCAAAGCTGACGACCGAGAACCCCGAGCCCAGCACGTCGTCGCTACGCTTCGTGCCCATCTCGAACTGCGGTAACCAATCGCCGGGGCGGACCCGACCGCGCCGCTTTACGAACAGACCGGTCGCGAAGGCCGGCGTCGGCTTCGCGCCATTGCCCTCGAGGTTCTTGCGGATCGGAGGGATCACGCGCAGCAGCTTCATCAAGCTGTGGACGAGCACCGCGACGACAATGCTCCGAGGCATGATCAAGCTGCCCATCAACTTGGCGAAGTTGATCATCTTCACGGCGTGGGGACGCCGCTCCTCGTCGTAGGTCTCCAGGATCGATTCGCGTGCATGGCCCCGGGTGACCCACGCGAGCTTCCACGAGAGGTTCGCGGCATCGCGGAGGCCCGCGACCAGGCCCTGACCTGCGAAGGGCGGGGTGACGTGCGCGGCGTCGCCGACGAGGAACACGTGACCCTTGCTGAAGTGCGCGCACGAGCGGGCGTGAAAGCGATAGACCGCCTTGCGCTCGATCGCGAGCTCGCTGCTCCCGGGCCACGGCGCGAGCAGGCGACGAATCGTGTCGTCGCTCTCCATCTCGGCGCGGATCTCGCCGGGCTGCATCATGAACTCCCAGCGCGTGCGGCCACCGGGCGCGATCATGTGCGGCGTGGGCCGCTTGTAGTCGCAGATGAACTCGACGTGATCGAACTCACCGTGCGTACCCTGCGTGTCGACGATCAACCAATCCTCGGCATAGGTCTCGCCGAGGAAGTCTTCACCGATGCCCGTGCGCACCTTCGAAGAGGCGCCGTCGGCGCCGACGAGGAAGCGGGCTCCGATCGAGTGCCTCACACCTGCTTCGTCGATGACGATCGCGTGCACGCGATCGGTATCGGTGAACGACTCGAGCTCGAGGCCGGTCGCGATCTGAACCGAGGGCAGCGTCGCGACGGTGGCACGCAGCGCGCGCTCGAGGTCCGGCTGATAGAACGTGACGAGCTTCGGGTGACAATCGGTGGTGCCCGAGGTGTCGAGCCGGCCGAAGAACCCGATCTGCGGCGAGATCATCCGGACCTGCGGGATCGGAGTGCGCGCGAACGCATCGTCGTCCAGCCCCGCGAGCTGGAGGATGCGCAGCGCCTCGTGATCGAGTGCGATCGCGCGTGGCGCCATCCAGATCTCGTGCTGCTTGTCGATCACGAGCGTGCTCACGCCGTGGCGACCGAGCATGCAGGCGAGCGCGGCACCTACCGGCCCATAGCCGACGACGAGCACGTCGACGCTCGCGGGGAGCGTCACTCGGCGACGACCTGGTTACGCTGCGTGCCGAGATCGATCCGGCCATCGGGACTCGAGATCCGTGCTTCGACGATGTCGCCGTGGACGAGGTACCCGGGGCGCTTTGCTTGCATGCCGAGGAACACCTTCCAGCGCTTCGCCTCGGAGAACAGGGCGGCGCCGATGCGCTGCTTCCTCGGCGAGGGAATCGCGAGCGCGCATCCCGCGGGTGTACCGGTCGAGATCAGATCGCCCGCGAACAGATCCTGCACGCGCGACAGCTCGGTCAGCGTCTC
>JANXOP010000127.1 GCA_025357755.1 Kofleriaceae bacterium
GGTCGTCGGATGTCCGAGAACCGGTAGTCGACGCCCCACGTGGGTCGTCGGAGGTCCGAGAACCAGTAGTCGACGCCCGACGTGGGTCGTCGGATGTCCGAGAACCAGTAGTCGACGCCCGACGTGGGTCGTCGGATGTCCGAACGCCAGTAGTCGACGCCCCATGTGGGTCGTCGGAGGTCCGAGCACCGGTGGCCGAGCACGTGGTCGACGCCCCACGTGGGTCGGCGGAGGTCCGAGAACCACTTCGGATGTCCGAACGCCAGTAGTCGACGCCCGACGTGGGTCGTCGAATGTCCGAACGCCGGTAGTCGACGCCCCACGTGGGTCTTCGAATGTCCGAACGCCGGTGGTCGACGCCCGACGTGGGGTCGTCGAATGTCCGAACGCCGGCGGTCGACGCGCCACGTGGGTCGTCGGATGTCCGCGGCTTCACGGCCTGATGTGATGTAGCAGGTCGACGACCTTGATGAAGCTGTGAGCCGCGGCGGCGGTCAATAGATCGATCACGTGGTGACCGCCAAGATGTAAGGGCAGGGCCTGCGCGGTCCAGCGATCGAGATCCCACTCGTCGCGCTGCTCGATGATCTTGTCGTCCTTGATCACGAGGGTGGTCTTCGAGGTGTTGTGAATCGGCCGACCGCTGAGCCCGTAGTGCGCGTCCCACGTGACCTGGACCGTCCATGCACCGTCCGCACGCATGACCGGGTTCGTCGCCGCGGAGGGCACGATCTTGAACGGGTTCGCCGCCGGCTGGATCGTGGTCCACATCAGCATCACCTGATCCCCCTCGAGGTTGCCGAACAAGGGATCGTGGAACGCGACGTTCGGCGCGTAGTGCGCTCGCATCGTGGGGGTGTCGCGCGACGCGAAGGCCGCGTAGAACGTGTTCGCGGTGGCGAGCGCGGCGGTGCCGGTGGTCGGCGAGGTGCCCACGCGAGCGAGCGCCCTTTGCACGGTCGCATTACCGAGCCGCTGCGCGGCGGCCTCGAGGATCGTCGGCCGTGCAGTCGGTGCGCTCTCGAGCAGCGCCGCAAGCCCGGTATCGTCACCGGGGGCGAGTTGATCGACGCGCGCGCGGATCGCATCGGGCGTGGCGACTGGCGGGGCAGTGTGCTCGGCGCGGTCTTGTCGTGCGGGCTCCGAAGCGGCGATTCGCTGTTCCGTCATGATGTCCCCAATGGTGACATCCGAATGAAAAAAAGTCACGCGAGAAAAACCCGCGTGACTTCGAACGACTACTCGGTCTTGTGCGTGAGGCCGAGGTCCGACTTGAACGTCAAGCCGAAGTTGAAGATGTCGACGTGCGTGGAGTACGAGCCGGGGAGGGTCTCGGTGCCGGTCGCCGTGACCTTGTCGAAGATCGCGTGCTGGTACGCGACGTCGATGCGGAAGTTCTTCGACGGCGAGATGCCGAGGCCGAGCGCGCCGGCCCAGCTGTTACCGTCCGTCAGCGACGGGGCGACGGTGTCCTTCGGCTGTGACGAGATGCTGCGCAGACCCGAGATCCGGACATCGACCGGCACGCCGATCATGTTCCACTCGAGCCCGCCGCGGTACACGTGCGCTTCGCGATAGTTGCGAGGCACGGTCACCGCGAAGCCATCCGACCCGACGAAGTGATCTTGGTGGTAGACGCCCCAACCTTCGAAGTTGACGGCGGCCATCAGGGTCACGTTCGGCTGGACGTCATACGCCGCGCCCACGTAGAGGACCTTCGGGATGTTGAAGTCTTCGGTCACGTTCTGATCGTGAATCAACGGCGTGAACGCCGGCGGCACGTTCGTGAAGTGCACCGAGCCCTCGAGCTCGAACTTGCTCGAGTGCGAGTAGCTCGCGCCGAGCCGAAGCGGGATCTTCGGGACGTAGATGTCGATCGCGAGGCCGAACGAGTTCGCGCCACCCGAGAGCCCGAGACCGCCGTCACCTTCGTGATCGAGGTAGTTCAGCGACTGGTGGAGCTCTTCGGTCCCCTGAAAGCGCGTGTAGCTCGCGCCGAGCTTGAGGTACTTGAACGGTTGGATGCCGACGCCGGCCACGATCCGGAAGACCTCTTGCTTTACGGACTGGATCGACTCTTGGCCCTGCCAGCCGTTCGGCCAGAAGATGTTGCCGCCTGCGGGAACGTCGACGCCGGCACCGATGCCGAACGACGCGTCCTTCGCGAGGTGCTTGCCGAACGACGCGGCCGCCGAGAGCGGTGGTGCGTACTTCGGAATCAGCGAGGAGCTGCCGAGCTTGGGATCCGTCCAGGTCGTACGGTTCTGCAGGATCTCGCCGCTCAGGTTGATCTGGAGACCTTCCGGACCGGCGAGCTCGGACGTATTGGTGAAGAGCGCGCCAGCACCTTCGGCGTCTGCCACGTCGGCCGACGAGAGTCCGAGGTCACGCGAGTTCTCCTGCGGGATCAGGTAGCCACCCGCGAATGCGGAGGCCGGCGCAAGGAGCGATGTTGCGAGGATAAGTTTGCGCATTGGAGGCTACCTACTAGCGAAGGACGGGCGGGTTCGTGTTGCTGATCACGAAGTTCGCGATGTCGGTTTGAGCTTGGACCGTTCGGGTCGCAGAGACGAAGTCGAGCAAGAACCCGTGCTCGACTGCGTTCGTCGCCGTGCATGACCCGGTCGAAAGATCGGTCGGCGTGAAGGCCGTACCGACGAACAGCTGGAACGTGCCCGTCAGGCCGGGCGTGAAGAACGCCGCGCCCGCGGCCGGCGTCGGACCGACCGGGATGTTCGACGCGAAGATGAAGTCGAACGGGTTCGGCACCGTGTTGTCGCAATACGCGGCTTGTGACAGCACCTTCTTTGCGGCCTGCGGCACCGAGCCGTCGGTCGCGCCACCGAGCGGCGGCAGGAGGTTCGGCAGCGTGTTCGCGGTCAGATGGCCGACGAAGTTAATCGGGTCCGCGGGATCGATGATCGTCTTGGCGACGACCAGGAACTGCAGATACGCCGACGTGCCCCGCACGATACCGATCGAGTTGAGGAGCGCGTTGGTGGTCGACGCGAATGCCGGCGCGTTCGTGAAGACGTCGACCGTCGTGCCCCCGCCGACGTTGAAGCCGGCCTTCGAGATCCGCGGGTTCGTGGCGACGTTGCCGGCGCCGTTGAGCGAGCCGAGCGACTGCGACGAGTAGTAGACGACGCCCGGATTGACAACGAGCGGAACCGTGCGGCCCGCGAGGTGGGTCGTCAGCGTGGTCGCGGTGACGCCGTCACCTGCGATCACGCGCGTGAGCTGCGACTCGTCGATCATGTCCTGACGGATCGTGTCGCGAGTCCGGAAGAAGTTCGACGAGATGTAGTACTGGCCCGACACGGCCGGGATCCCTGCTTGGTAGAGGTAGCCAGTATTGTTGCCAGGCGGCAGGGCGCCGCACGAATCAGGTGACGCGCAGCTGGGGCTGACCGGGAGATACTGGAACTTGCCGTTGGTGCACGTGCCGGGCGGACTCGCGTCGCCCTGCGCGCCCGCGGGAAGCGACGTCGTACACGTCGCACCGCTCGCGCATTGCGCGGCAGGGCCGTTCGGATCGCAGAACGAACGATCGCCAAACTTCTGGGCATCGATCGCGACCGTGACCATACCCTGCGCCGCGAACGTGTCGCCGATCAGGAGCGCGTCGGCGCGACCGCGACCGAGGCCGTGGCGGAAGATCATCAGAGGTGCACAGTGAACGGTCACCGAACCCGTGCAGAGCGGAGCGGTGAGACCTTTCGGCGTGATGACGAGTACGTGAATCTGTTCGATCGCACCCATCGTCGGGTCGGGCTTGAATGCGCCCGTCAGCGAATCGAGCAGGTTGTAGGTCACGATATCGGTCTCGAGCACCTCATCGATGTTGCTCTGCGGGGTGGTCTGCGGAACTCCGTAACGCCCGAACGCCGCGGCCGGCGTGTATGCCGTGATCGGGCCCGTCTGCGCCGTCGCGGCGGGAAGGGTGTACGGCAGCGCGCCGAGCTGGACGGCCTGGCTGAGGATCGTCTGCGTGTGGAACGTGTAGACGAGGCCGAGCTGCGATTCGGTCACGCCCGCGGTCGCGAGCGTCGCGAGCACCGGCTGCAACTGGAGGCGCATCTTCTCGAGCTGCGCCGCGGTCGCGTCGCTGATGCCCGAGGCCGCGAGTGCCGAGTGGCCCCCGACGACGAGCGGGTTCTTGAAGCGAAGGATCTTCGCGACCGTACCCGGACCGACCGCGTTACCGGCCTTATCCTTGATATCCGTCGTCATCACGACGGCGTAGTCCGTGTTGTCCTTGAGCGGCTTGGTGCGGAACACCGAGCTGGGATCGCCGGCCGTCGCGCCTGCCGGTTGGATCGCGATCACGGGCGATAGCGGGTTCGCCGCGGCGCAACCCGACGTGAACTCGCACGGCTCGAGGATCAGGCTCGAAGCCGCGACCTGGACCGGCGCGGCCGGAACCGAGAGGTCATACAGGCGGAGCGAGCTCGCCGTGACGGTCTTGGCTTCGACGAGCTCGCTCGTCGGTGCGAGGATCGCGCCGGTCGTGGAAAAGCCGTCGAGCGCGAGGAAGCCGGCCGCGGCGGCGTTCGGACAGGTGCCGTCGGCCGCGAGCGGGGTGCTGAGGAACGCGCACGCCGCGGTCGGCGTGAGCTTGCCCGTCGTCGCATCGCGGAGCAGGTCGATGGGCAGCGGCGCCTTGCCGCGCGCCGGATCGATCTCGACGTTCGTGATCGTGTCCTGGATCGAGAAGGTCGCGGCGATCGCGAGCTGCTGGTGCGGGAACTTGCGGTCCGCGGCCGGGAAAGCGGTCTGCTTGTAGAGCGCGATCACCTGGTTGAGCGCGGCGCCCTGCGCCTCGGCTGCAGCGGTCGAACCGAGCTGCGCCTTGAGCAGGCCGATGTTCGCCGGATCGGTCATGTCCTTGCCCTGTTCGATCAGGGTGAACACCTGCGATGCGTAGATGTTCTGGCCATCCTTCGTCTTGACGCCGTCGTCACCGCCACGGATGACGAGCGAGTACGAACCACCGGCCCACGGCTCGTTGCCTTCGTGATGGATCGTCAGCGTGCCGCTGGTCGTGCCCTTCACGTAGTCCGCCGTGGTCGGCATCTCGATCGGAATCTCGCCGGTGACGCCATTGATCGTGCCGACGACATAGACCTTGTCGGACGTGAACGTCGTGAGGTCGAGGTCCGGCGCGGTGTTCGCCGTGCCGCCCGAGCCATCGAACGCGGTCTGCGCGAAGCCGACCGTGATGCCGACGGCTTGGTCACTCGGGAACTTGCCATTGAACGACGCGAGCAGCTCGGCCTGCGCGCACGCCGGTGGCGTCGAGGTATTCGACGGCGTCGGGCAGTTGGTGTTCAGCGGGTTGAGGAACGCGAGATCGTTCGGCAACGGAATCTGCGCGGTCGTCGGATCGAAGACGGCCGTGACGAACGTCTGCGCATCCGAGTGAACGACGTCAGGTGCGCACGCGGCAATCGCGGAGGCACCGGCGGTAAGAAATAGAATTCGGCGAAGCATATTTTTCTCCAACACCTAGTTCGCGGTGAAGGTCTGGGTGGAAACCGCGGCCGCGTCGCTGTGGGCGCTGGTCACGAAATCGAAGTACTTGTTGAGGACCCACTGACCGAGGAGGTCAGCCGCGCCACCGTTGTAGAGGGTCGGGCCATCACGCTCGGGACCCGGCAGCTGCATCTTCACGACCGGCGCGGCCGCGTCCATCACCGAGATGTGACGAACGTTGCCACTCGAACCGAACGGGAAGGCGAGGCCAGCGGACTCGGTCGAAGGCGTACCGACATCGACGGTGAACGCGCCACCCGGCCGTGCGTACGGACCGGGCTCGTAGTTGGTGGTGACGAGCGCGAGCAGCGAGACCGGCTGCATGGTGTGGACGGCGCCCCACTTCCAGTTCGAGGTCACGCCCTTGGAGGCCGTGATGTTCGCGTAGGCCGTCGCCATCGCGGTCAAGACCTGCGCTTCGCAGGTCACGGTCGTCGCCCCGTTGTTGCAGAAGTGCGTGTTCGCGGCGCCCGGGTTCGCGAGCATGTACAGCATCGCCTTCATCGCCTGGAGCTGGTTGACGCCGAGGCCGACGACCTTGAGGTCATCGGTGAACACGTTCGTGAACAGCACGCGGATGAAGTCGTGGAACAGGAAGCAGCCTGCCGAGTTGGCGACGACCGCAGCCGTCGGATCGACCGGGCTGTTGGCCGGGTCGCTGCCGGTCAGGCCCGACGGACAGTCGTAGCCGTTGGTCTCCCAATCGGCGAATACCGCGCGCGCCGCGGTGACATTGGCGGTGTCGGCCGTGGTCGGGATCGCCTTGATGAAGGTGTGGAACGCCTTGCCGGGACGCGAGATGTGATCGGCTTGGATCGATTCCATGTCGTCGAGCGTGACGCCGCCTGCCGCGATCGCGGCTTCGAGGCGCAGTTCGACTTCCTTCGCGCGGAAGCCGGTCGAGTCGTCCCACGCGAAGCTCATGTACGGCGGATGACCGAGTGGGTTGTTGTCGTCGGAGACCGACGGGAACGTCGGGTCCGCGTTCGAAGTCATGAAGTAACCCTTCGTCGGATCCTTGCCCTGCGGCAACTGCGCGTCGGTCAACCAGCAACCTGCGGGCAGCGGCGTGAGCGTGGCCGAGGTGCAGTTCGACGTGCCGTCGCCCCACTCCGCGGTGCCGTCCGACGGGAGGATGAACCACGGTGCGTGCGGCGACGCGGCGGTGAGGCTCGCGAAGCGGCGGTTGGGGACGAGCGAGTGCGGGTCGTACGCGATGTGACCCTGGTCGTCGGCGAGCACGAAGTTCTGTGCACCCGTCGCGTACTGCTTGAGGGCGACGATCGCGCTGTCGACATCCTTCGCCGTGTTGAGGCCGAGGAACGCCGAGAGATCGTGCGTGTTGCCTTCTTGGCCGTTCCAGCGAACGCTGACACCCGCACCGGTCGAGGTGCTGAGCTTCACGATCGGACCGTGATGCGGAACGATCAGGGTCACCGCCGGAATCGAGCCACCCGACGGAACCGTGACGACGCCGAGCGCCGTGCGCATCTTGAACGTGATCGGCACCGGGAGGACCGGAACCTGCGCGCCCGCGAGTGCGACGCACCCGCCGACGGCTTGCGCCGGGCAAAGACCCGCGACGCCGACGGTGTTGGCGGGCGTGTAGGTCTCGGTGTAGAGGTCGGTGACGTCGTAGCCGACGACGGTCACTCCCCAGCCGACGTTCTTGCCGCGACCGACGAGCGCGCCCGGGATGCCCGGGAACGAACCGCCGTTGATGTCCATGTTGTCGGCCGGATTCGACGAGGTCATCGCGAAGAGGTGGAACAGCGGCGGGTACTGGAGCGAGAGGTGCGGATCGTTCGCGACCATCGCCTTGCCCGACTTCGACTTGGCGGACGAGACCACCCAGTTGTTCGAGCCGATCGCTGCCGACATCGGGCGCAGGAAATCGCGCAGCGCCGTGAAGTCCGCATTGGTCGACGCGATGACGTCAGCCCACTGGCCGAGGTTCTGCGACGGCGACGGCGATGCCTTCGCCGCGATCTCGAACGTGCTCGCGGTGGGCGAGAGCGTGTGCGCCTGCTCGGTGGTCGGCGCAGCGGCGCGAATCCACGCGGTCATCTTGCCGGCATCCGCGGCGGGTGCGCCTGGCGCGTACGCGGCGGCGAACGTCGAGTAGTTGGTCTCGTCTTCGATCGTCTCCGAGAGCTGGAACTGCTGCAGACGACCCATCGCGTAGGTGTCTTGCGGCGTCCACTCGGCGATGTCCGTCGGCATGATCGGGAATGGGAGCTGCGCGTACTCACCGGGCATCATGCCGGGGTTCGCGCGCAGGTGATTGAGGTACGCGTTGATGCCGGTCGCGAACGCGTTGAACGTCAGCGATTCATCGGGGGTCAGCGACGCGATCAGATCATCCTCGAGGCGGTGACCGGCGCGCGTGGTGAACAGCGTGCGAATCGTGACGTCTTGCGACAGCCCATCGACGCCGATCAACTCGGCGAGGTGACCGCGCGCGACATGACGCAGGAAGTCCATCGTGAAGAAGCGATCCTGCGCCTGCACGTAGCCCTGCACGGCGTAGCAATCGTTCTTCATCGCGCACTTGATGTGCGGAATGTTTTGCGCGTCGTACGTGACGGTGACCGGAGCGGTGAGCCCCGGAACCGTCTCGCCGGTCAGCACCTGCGGACCGGTCGTGACGACCACCGCGGCGGTGAGCCCGTCAGCGGTCGTCGCGGTGAGCGTGATCGATGCGGTTCCCGTCGGTGGTGTGAGCACCGTGTGGAGCCCGGTCGTCGTCGAGATCGTGCCACCTGTGGACACGGTCCACGTGACCGTCTCGTCGGCAGTGGTGTTTGAGATCACCGCCGAGAAGTTTGTCGGCCCTGTGATCGACACCTTGCCGCTTGCATCGGCAGGCGTGATCGTCAGCGCCGGATCGGGGTTATCGGGATGGGCGCATCCCGCCGCAAATAAGACAAAAGCAACGCAACTAACGATAGAGCGCATCGGTCCCTCCAGAACATCCTGGATGTACCGCGGCTCGCGCCTTTTTCACCAGTGATAGACGCGACAACGAAACATATGCGCGTCGTTAACGCACCACGTCGAAGTTCTAACTCAGCGCGTCACGCAGCCGACGATCGAGTCGTACGCAGACGGACCACCCGGCAGCGTGCGATGGATCGCATCTGCTGTACTGCTGCTCGACGTGAGCACCGAGATCATCTGAGCGATCGTGCCGTGGACTTGGACCGGACAGCTCCAGGTCTTCGACACGACCGCGAGCGCTCCGTTCTTCGCGATCGTGGTGTAGCTGCCACCAAAGTTCCAGATGCACGTCTTCAAGTTGCCCGACGACTTGGTCACCGAGCAGCCGAGGTCGAGCGCCTGGACATCGGAGTAGTCGCTGCTGCAGAACGTGTCACCGCAGACGTTGTCGAACGCGGTGTGGAGGTTCTTGACCGACGCGGTCCAGCCCTGGCTCTGCGCGCTCGTGTAGTAATCCGCCGCGTCGACGTACGTCGTCGTGAACGGCGAGACATTCGCGGGCGTGGTGCCGATCGGATGATCGAAGCAATCGCTCAGCGTGTCGTAGATCGACCCCATGCCGGGGAGCGTCGCGTGGATCGCGTCGGTGGAATTCGTGAGCAGCGTGATCAGCTTGGGACCCGTGGTCTTCGGCTTGAAGTGGCACTGATACGTCACCGCGTTCGGGATCACGGCGGCGGTCTTGGTATCGATCTCGTGCGTCGAGGCGGTGAACGCCCACGCGCAGTCGCGGATCGTCGCGGTCTTGCTCGTCACCGAGCAGTACAGGCGAAGCGCGGTGATGTTCGAGAAGTCACCCTCGCAGAACGTGTCGCCGCAGACCTGGTTGAACTCGCTCTGCAGCTTGGAGTTGATGCTGTACCAAGCGTCCTCGGCCGGGGTGCTGCCGAACTCCTGGATCTCGACGTACGTGGTCGTCGAATCCTGCTCGTCGCCAGAGAGGTCATCCGTCCCCGTCGTGGCGCAGCTCGCGATCAACGAAACGGCAAAAACATAAGCGAGCTTCTTCATTTGGAGGCGGCTTCATAACGCAGTGCGTGGAAAATACAAGCGGAACGTGTGTGATGGTTCCAGACAGATCCCAAGTGGCGGAATGTGTTGGTTGCGTCAGACGTTGGTTGTATGAGGTCCGTCATGGCGAAGTTCGGATTCGAAGGCTGCCTGACTGCATTGGTGACCCCGTTCAAGGGGGGGCGTGTCGACTTCGAGGCACTCGCCAAGCTGGTCGACTGGCAGATCGAAAACGGCGTCGATGGCATCGTCTCGGTTGGCACTACGGGCGAGTCCGCCACGCTCGATGTCGAAGAGCACGTCGCCGTGATCGCCTCGACCGTCAAGGCCGCACGGGGCCGGGTCCCGGTGATCGCGGGTGCCGGTGGCAACGCGACCGCCGAGGCTCTCGCGCTGACGAAGGCCTCCGAAGATGCCGGCGCCGATGCGCTGCTCCACGTCACGCCGTACTACAACCGGCCGAACCAGGAGGGCCTGTACCAGCACTTCGCCGCGATCGCGCGCGGCACGAAGCTGCCCGTGGTCCTCTACAACGTCCCGTCGCGCACCGCGTGTGACTTGCTGACCGAGACGGTCGCGCGGCTCTGCGAGTTCCCGAACATCATCGGCATCAAGGACGCGACGGGAAATCTCGTGCGTGGCGGCGAGCTGATCGCGAAGGTCGGCGATCGCTTGACCGTGTACTCCGGCGACGACGGCACGTCGTTCCCGCTCTACGCACTCGGCTCGAAGGGCGTCATCTCGGTGGTCTCGAACGTCGCGCCCAAAGACATGGCGGACATGTGGGATCACGTGAAGGCCGGCGAGTGGGACAAGGCGAAGAAGATCCACTACAAGCTGCGCCACTTGATGTCGCTGCTGTTCAACGAGCCGAGCCCCGCGCCGACGAAGGCCGCGCTCGCGATGCTCGATCGCTGCTCGACGGATTGTCGGTTGCCGCTGGTCGCGGCGACCTCGAAGCTGCAGGAAGACCTTCGCGCCGAGATGCACGTGCAGGGCATGCTGTGAGCTCGCGGCTGCTCGTCGTCGGTGCGGCGGGCAAGATGGGCAAGGCGGTGCAAGCCGCAGCCTCGGGTCGCAGCGATCTGGCGGTGAGCGGCACGGTCGATGCGGGAGACGATGTCGCGGCCGCGCTCGCTGGCTGCGACGTCTACATCGATTTTTCGACGCCGGCTGCGACGGCGCTCGCGGCGCGCGCGGCCGCCACGACCAGGCCCGCTGCGGTGATCGGGACGACCGGCTTGACCGCCGATGCCAACGCGGCGCTCGAAGCGCTGAGCGAGGTCGCGCCGGTGATCGTCGCCGCGAACTTCTCGCTCGGTGTGAACCTGATGCTCGGGTTGGTCCGCCAGGCGGCGAAGGCGCTCGGCGAGTGGGATGCCGAGGTCGTCGAGACCCATCACAACAAGAAGCGCGATGCGCCCTCGGGCACCGCGCTCGCGATTGCCAGGGCGATCGCGGCGGGCCACGGGGTCGAGTACGACGCGGTCAAGCGCCACACCCGTGATGGCGAGATCGGGGCGCGTCCGCACGGCGAGATCGGCGTCGCGACGATGCGCGGTGGCGACGTCGTCGGCGAGCACGTCGCGTACTTCTTCGGCGAGGCCGAGCGGATCGAGATCGCTCATCGCGCGACCTCGCGAAGCATCTTCGCTACCGGCGCACTCGTGGCGGCGGCGTGGCTCGTGGGCAAACCTCCGGGTCGTTACACGATGCTCGACGTGCTAGGTTTGCCTTCGTGACAGCCACCGAGCGCATCACGATGGTCGTCCTCAACGAGGACGGCTCTCGCGACAAGTTCACGCTGAGCTCGTGGGTCGGCATCCCGCGCAAGCACGAGCTCATGTGGATCGGCGATGACCCGTACATGATCATCGAGGTCGAGTACGCGGTGTCCGAAGGCTTCTTCGGCGCGCGCAGCATCGATGCTGCCGGCGTCTACGTCCGCCGCCTCACCAAGGAAGAGCAGGACGCGGTCGCGCGCCGCCTCGCGAATCCGGTGCGCGGCAAAGACGAACAGCCGTTTAGACCGTAAAGAGCACCTCCGCTCGATTCTGGCTCATCGGCTCGACCGACCTCGGCGGCCGCGATTGATTGGCGATCTTGCTCCACGCGTTGCGGTGCCGCAGGATCTCTCTGAGCTCGCACGCGACTTCCGAGAGCAAGTCCCCGGGTTCCACTGGATATCGAGTTGCCCGCGGTGTTCTCGGCCAAGCGTAACGCCCCTCGACAAGAACAAGCTGTCGGGCCGCGCATGGATCGATGCGTTCCTTGGCAACCTTGGCAACCCTCCATTCCTCGGTGGCCGGCGCATGCAGAGATCGACGAGCAGGCGGCTCAGGATCTGCCGCGCGTACGTGCCTGCTGGACGGTCGACTCCCGGCGCGCGCCCACGTTCATGCAGCCGAGCTCGCGTTGGAGCGTCGAGATAGAAGTCGAGGTTCGGGCGATAGCTGTCCAGGAGGGTCGCGATGTAACCGACGGGCATTCGGTGGATCAGAGGACGCCGAACCAGTTCTCGAACCTGTTGCCCGGCGCGTGAGACGGTGAGCTCCTCGGGACGCACTTCCGTGACGGCGACGAATTGATAGCGGCGCTGCTTGGCGCGCCCGATCGCACGAAGGCGTCCAGCGGAGACGAGCTCGGCGAGCCGCCGCTGCAGGGTCCGGCGAGGGACCTTGAGCGCCGTCTCGACCTGCTCGATCGTGGCGCCTTCCGGCTGCTTCTCGACCGCAGCGATGACCTCCTCGGCCATCTTCGGGTCGACTTGTCTCGCCACGGCTAATTCTGGCGCGAATCGGCTGAATCGCGCCAACGTTTATCTAATAAACGTAGATATCTGCAAAGTTAGGGGCGCGTATTCGCCAATCGCGCCACGAAATGGCGCGATTGGCGCGATTCCAACGCCCGCCTCAACGACGGCTGCTCTGAGCAAACGCAGAGGTCGTTGAGGGCTGGAAGAAGAACAAGCTGAAGACCAAGCGGAATTGGTGGGACATCCTGGAGGGCGACAGCAAGGGAGAATCCCGGGAGGTCGCTGGTGTGAAGTCTCCGGTCATCGCCGCGATACGAAAACGGCAAGATCGCCCGCCGGCATCCGGAGCGATCAGTCGGGCTAGCGAGAAACCGTTGCTGGAGTTCGTCGGGTGGGCGCGCCATCTCTCGGACGATAAAACCAGCGCGAAGTAATACGCCGATCCCGGTTCACTCGGCCACCGTCCTGCGCTTCTCGCGCCGAACTGCAGCGCCATCGGTGCTAGGACGGGACGTTCAGACGGCGATCAGCAACGCTCTCAGGTCCTCGTAGGCCATCACGCCGCAAACCTAGCTCGAACGGCAGTTCAGGATATGGCTGGGACGAACAGCCGTTCCGGCCATGACCTCTAGCTCTAGAGGCCGACCGTCGCGAGCGTATTGACGAGGCTCTCCATCGAGGTGGCGAGCTTCGGATGATCGATCTGGAAGCCGACGTAGTGGAACAGCAGCTTGTCGCTGAGCGACTTGTAGTGCGGCTTGTGATCGGGCTCCGCGAGGACCGTGTCGATCTGTTTGCGTAGCTCGGCGACCTGCTCGGCCTTCGATGGATCGGGTTGGGTCTCGCCGAGCTCGTCGTTGAGCTTGCGAACGCGCTCGATAATCTCGGGAGTCGGCATGGCGTCAGTGTGCCACGAGCACGTCGTAGGCGTTACCGCCGACGCGGTAGTAACTCCAGTCGCGTTCGAACGTGTACGCCCCGAACAGGTTGATCACGATCCCGACGACGATCAGGGTTTTTGCCAGGGCGTTCAGCGGCCGCCCGCCGATCGCTATCAGCATCAAGAGGAACACCATGTAGTCGAGGCTGAAGCGATAGCCGAACTGGACCCAGCCGGAGTTCTGATACATCAGCGACGGGATCGCGACGAGCGCGACCGTGAGCCACAGCGCGCGATGGATCACCGGCTTGTCGCGCGGCCACACCACGTAGAGCAGCAGCGGCGTCGTGAACCACATCGCGAGACCGTGGCCACCGATCGAGATCCACGGCGCGTGACCGAGCCACTCGGGCAACAGCGTGAACGCCACGGCGAGGTTGCGCGCGAGGTAGTGATAGCTCGCGAGCCCCCACTGCTCGATCTGCGCTTGCTGACGCACGTCGAGATACGAGTGACCGAACTCGGTGAACGAGTGAAACCGTGCGTAGTTGTAGGCCATGCCGAGCGCGGCAAACCCGATGACGGGCAACGCGAAGCGAACGATCGATCGGCCGAGCGGCGCGCGCATCCGCCACGCCTCGAGCGCGAACAGCGGAAACATGAAGGCCATCGGGGTGCGCGTGAGCGCCGCGGCCCCGAGTGCGAGGCCGGCGATGATCGGGTACTTCGCTTCGATCGAAGCCCACGCGTAGATCAGCGCGAGCACGATGCCGACGACATGCGCCGTGTACCAGACCTTGCCCTGCACGGCCGAGAAGAACAGCACGCTGCCGAACGCGAGCATCGCGACGAGCCAGAGGTCGTCGCGCCGCGTGCGGAGCGAGAGCCCGGCCTGCGCGAGGCGACGCAGCAGGAGCAGTGCGAGCGGCAGGATCAATGCAGCGATGACCACCGTCGGGATGACGTCGTTGCCCGCGCGCCCGGAGATCGCCGCGCTCGGCAGCATGAGCAGCGTCGGGAACGGCGGGAACGACATGTACCAGGTGGTCGCGGTCGCCGGTGCCTTGACCTGTGCGAGCGCGATCTCTTCGCCGGTGATCGTGTGGAACATCGGCCGCGTCGTCATCCGCCGGCCTTCGACGACGCGGCCGCTCACGAGCGTGACGGTCTCGAGCTTGGCCCAGTCGTTGTCGACGAGTGGTGGCTGGATCGAGGCGTGACCGTGCAGCCACGCATCCGCCTGGTAGACGAACTGGGGCGCCTGCGATGGATGGCCGAGCCGCGCTCCGGCGAGCAGGCCATAGACGACCAGGCCGATCGCGAACAACGCGGCGTAGAGCTTCACTGAGGGCGAGATTATGATGACCGGATGGCTGCGTGGTAGCGTCTCGACGACGTGAAGAGGCTGCTAGCCGCCGCGCCGGCGCTTCTGCTGGTGATCCTCTCGCTGTGGGAGGTCGCGGCCGCGCACCACGATGATCGGTCAGTTCCCGACGACGATGCTTGGCGGCAAGCCGCGACGGCGCTGCGCGCGAGCGTCCAGCCTGGCGAGCTGATCGTATTCGCGCCTGCGTGGGTCGATCCCGTCGGGCGGCTGCACCTGGGCGATCTCATCCCGGTCGAGATGGCGGCGCGGATGGATGCCGCGAAGTACGGCTCGATCTGGGAGCTCTCGATCCGCGGTGCACACGCGCCGGAGGTCGCCGGGTTGCAGGCTGCAACCGAGACGAGCTACGCGGGCGTGACGCTGCGGCACTACGTGAGAACCCCGGTGAAGGTGGTGAGTGACGTACTCGATCACGTCGCCGAGCTCCAAGCCGACCGCGGCGCGGTGTCGCTCGAGCTCGCCGAGGTCGGCTTTGCCCCGCATCGCTGCCTCCAGATCGTGCCGCCCGCGAACGGCGCGGTGACCCTGACCGTACCGCTCACGCTCGGCAGCAAGCTCGTCGGCTACATGGGCCTCGCCGACGTGTTCAAGCGCCGCGATATTCGTACGCCGGGCACGCTCGAGGTCCACGCGGGCGCGGCGAGTGCCGTCGTCACCGCGGGCGTCGACGATGGCTGGGTCCGGTTCGAGCTCGCGACCACGCCGGGGCCGCGGACCGTGACGTTCGTCGCGAAGGCGATCTCGCCGGATCGCTTGATCTGTTTTGCGGCGGAGGCGCGCGAGTGAAAGCCCGGCACATCGGCTGGCTCCTCGCGCTCGTCACGACGATCACGGTGGTGGTGTTGCAGCGCGATGTCGGGATCGCGCGCGACGAGACGGTCTACATGAGCGCGGGCCAGCGCTATGCCGAGTGGTGGGTCGGGCTCGCGAAGGTTCAACACGGCATCGGCGCGCCGCTCATCACGTCGACGTTCGGTGGCCCGATGGGCGGTGGCGGGAACCCCGAGCATCCGCCGCTCGCCAAGCTCGCCGCCGGGCTATCGCATCGTTGGTTCCACGACGATCTGCCGATCTTCGGCGAGCTCACCGCGTATCGGCTGCCGTCGGCGATCTTGCACGGCCTGCTCGCGTGGCTGGTGTTCACGTTCACGCTCGAGGTCTGGGGGCTCGCGGAAGCCGTGCTCGCGGCGCTGTGCTTGCTGGTGTTGCCGCGCGCGCTGTTTCACGCGGGCCTGACCTGCTTCGACGCGCCGATCATGACGCTGTGGTTCGCGACGATCTTCGCGTACTGGCGCGCTCTCGCGATCGATCGCAAGCGGATCCCATGGCAACTCGGTCTCGCATGGGGCCTCGCGCTCGCGACGAAGCACACCGCGCTGCTGTTACCGTTCGCGATCGGCATCCATTACATCGTGCTCGCGATCCACAAGCGCGATGCGCTGTTTCGCTGGCGGCTCGTCGCGACGATGGCGGTGCTCGGCCCGCTCGTGTTGTTCCTGGTGTGGCCGTGGCTGTGGCTCGATCCGATCGGTCACGTCAAGCAGTGGCTGCAGTTCCACGCGACCCACGTCCACTACAACTTCGAGTATCTCGGCCACAACTGGAACGCGCCGCGGTTCCCGTGGCACGTCGCGCTCGTCACGACGCTCTTCACGGTACCGGCGGCGACGCTCGGCGCGGCGGCGATCGGAGCGGGTGTGTGGATCGCGCGCTGGCGGCGCGGCACGAACGCGGACAGCGATCGCGCACCGGTGTTGTTGCTCGGGCTGTCGGCTGCGGCCGCGATCGGCCCGTTCCTCCTCGGCACGACCCCGATCTTTGGTGCAGAGAAGCACTGGATGGCGGTGTTGCCGACGATCTGCATCGCGGCCGGCGTCGGTGGGATCTGGGCGGCGGGCCGGCTCGCGGCGACGTTCGAGAAAATCCCGGCGCGGGTCGCGATCGGCATCGTCGCGGGCACGATCGTACTCGCCGGATCTAGCGAGACCGTCGTCTCTCATCCCTACGCGCTGACCTGGTACTCGGCGCTCGCGGGCGGCGCGCCTGGTGGCGCCGACCTCGGGATGAATCGCCAGTTCTGGGGCGTGTCGGCGCGCGGCGTGCTGCCGGAGCTCGCGGGGCAACCGCCTGGCCCCGTGTACTCGCACGATGCCTCGCCGGCGTGGGGCTGGTACCAGCGGCTCGGCGAGCTCCCGAAAGGCTATCCCGATGCGGGTAACGAAGCCTCGGGGATCGCGGCGAGTAGCTACGCGCTCGTGATCCACGAGCAGCACTTCAACCGCCACGACTACATGATCTGGAGGAACTACGGCACCGTGCGCCCGCTGTTCGTGCTGCGCAGCGGTGGCGTGCCGATCGTGTCTCTCTACAAGCGCCCGGCGAAGTAAGCTGCGATTCGCGATGAACCACGCCATCTTCGCTGTCTTCGCCGTCGGGGCTTGTTCGCAGAGCAGTGCGCCGGGCTGGAACACCTCGACGTACTGGAGGCAAGCCGAGACCGCCGCGCACGCATGGCAAGCGGATGCCGAGCTCGTGCTGCTCGTCGCCGATGCGACCGACGCCAACGGCATCGCGCACCTCGAGGCGCCGAGTGCGCGCTTGCGGTTCGAGTATCGCTCGCAAGTCGATCTCGCGAAGACCGCGGAGGAGCAGGTCGGCGTCTCCGCAGGGCGACCGGCGAACTGCTTGTTCGCGAGCTACATCCACGACCGGCGCACGCAGCTCTCGACGGGCATGCGTACGGGTGATTGCGCGGGGCCGCGCCTGGGGCCCGTGAAGTGCTCGATCGCGCAGATCTGGAAGCGCGCGATCGCCAAGGGCGCGCCGACGATGGGCACCGCGAACATCGAGATGCATCTCTCGGGCACCGTGCGACGGTGGCGGTTCACGAAGACCGATCACGGCCAAGTCGACGAGAACTTCGACGACGACTGCTAGCGCTTGCAGCTGACCTGGCAGCGCTTCGAACCTCAGGGGTTCGCCCACATCCACACGTCGTCGATGACCAGGTGGCCCGTCGGCGAATCATCGACGAGCACCAGCGTGCCGCGCTTGCCGAGGATGTCGTCATCGATCATCCACGTGGTGCGCTGCAAGGCCTCCCCACCCGGTGCGGGCACGCCGGCCGTGCGCACGAGCTTGTCCTCGACCCAGAGCTCGATGCGGAGCTTCGTATCGTCGGTGCCGCCCGCGACGAGCAGGCTCATCCGCTTGCCATCGATCAGGAAGCTCGGCGAGGTCATCCGACCGGTCGCTTTGTCGCCACCGTGCATGCTGTTCGCGAACCGCTGGCCGGTCACGCCGACGACGAGCCCTTGCCCGGCTTCGGGCTCGATCGCGGGACCATCGCCCCACGCCGGACCGGAGCGCGTCCAGCCCGCCCAGGTCGGCTGCTCGAAATCGAACACCGTCTTCGCATCGGCGGGCGGCTGCGCCGGTAGCCGCGGCAACCACACGGTATCGGGCACGACATGCGCGCCGGTGTAGACATGCGGGCGCTCGCTCTCGGGCAGCTTGAGCGCGGGATGATATTGCGCGACCAGCGCCGGTAGCTCGAGGAACAGATCGCGATCATCCATCACGATCGCGGTGAAGCGATGATGCACGAGCGCGTCGTCGAGGCCGTTCACGATGCGAGGCTGGCGCGTGGTGACGTCCTTGATGCCCATGCGATGGACATGAGGCTGCTTGCCCGCGAGCTCGAGGTACCAGGGATGGGAGGGCATCCACACCTCGCCATCGAGCGCCTTGATGCGTTTGATCAAGGCGTCACCCGCTTCCCGATCGTGCGCGGTCGGGATGAACCGCGAAGGCGACCAGCGCGCGTGCACGCAGGTCCAGGCGAGTGCCGCTGCGGCGAGGCCCGCGACGAGCCGCGCGATCCGCGTATCGACCGCGGTCGTCGCGCTCGTGTCATTCTCCGTCGGCCGCTCGTGCGTGCGCATCGCCTGCGCGCATTGCGCGAGCAAGGGCAGGGCGGCGCCGGCTGCGAGCGCACCGTGCAGGAAAGCGGGCATGTACGCATTGAAGTGCGCGAACTCGGTGCCCCAGCCGATCGCGCCGACGATCGTCGAGAGCGCGAACGCCGAGCACCACAAGATGAACGCCTTGCTCGCAGCGGGCAGCTCGCGCGTTCGCGCGTACGTGATGACGAGCGCGACGAGGGCGACCGCGACGACGATCGTCATCGCGGGGAAGTGCCACAGGATGTTGCCGAACGACTTCCAGAACCGATCCATGTTGAAGTCGTGCGAGCGATGGATCTTGGACACGTAGGTCCAGAACCAACCGTCGGTCGACGAGTTCATCGCCTGCGTGCCGCCGAGCCCGATCACGCCTGCTGCGACGACGTACGCGGTGATCTTCTTCCAGTCCATCACGGCGACGATCGCGCCGCCGAGCACGACGTAGAAGATGCCGGTCTGCTTGCAGAAGAACGCGAGGGCGAGCATCGCGCCGCCACCCGCGACCCGCGCGTGACCGCGCCAGCCCTCGCCGTGGCACAGCCGCGGCATCGCGGCGAGCGAGGCGGTCACCATCGCGAGGAACAGCGTGTCCGCGCGGACGATATCGAACCAGCCCTCGACGAACGGATAGATCGCGGCGAACAGGCCGAACGACAGCATCGCGCCGCACCACGCGATCGGCTGCGCTACCGCGACGAGCCGGCGTCCGAACCGGGTCGCGATCACGCGCGCGCGCGGCAAGGCATGCGTGCTCGTCGCGATCGTGCCCGATGCTGGCACGATCGTCGCGAACGCGACGCCCGCCATCACGAGCAGCGACAGCACGGAGATCATCCGGCCGAGCGCGTAGCCGAGGCCGAACACCTTGCCGAGGATCGCGAGCAGCGCCGGGTACAACGGCGTGTAGAGGTACGGGATGAAATCGATCGAAGGCGCCGCGTACAGCGAGTGACCCTCTTGGATGCGCAGGGCGTGATGCAGCATCCCTCCCTCCATCCACTCGAGGTCGTACGGATACGTGACGCGACTCCCGACCGCGATCGCGAGCAGCGCGATCTGGTAGAGCCCCGCTGCGGCGAACGCGAGCCACGGCAGTAGCTCGAGCATGCGCCTCGCTCTCGCTTGGTCGGCACTCACGGTGTGACCTCGATCGTCGCTGCGACGACTTCGTTACCCACGAGCTTCGCGGTTCCACCCTGTGCGTGCATCTGTTCGTTGCCTCTGAACAAGCCGGCTTGAACCGTCAACGGACCGCTCAGCCCGCGCGGGATGGTGACCGAGGTCGGATAGCGAATGAACTGGCCGGGCTTCCACCACTCGAAGGGTCGCGCCGGGACGTGGTCGCCATTCGCCACCATCTTCGCATGGGCATCGACGAGATGAACGAACACGCGCCAGCCAGCAGGGATGCGACCTCGCGCTTCCCAGGTCCACACGAGGTTGATCGGGTCACCGGCCTTCGCGTGATCGGGCGCCTCGAGCGCGAGCAGGCGAATGCTCGTGCCGAAATCCGTCTCGAGGGGCTTGGCGATCGCGGGCTTCGCAGCGAGCAGTGCTTCGCCCGCACCGGGAGGCACGGTCTCGGCGTCGTACCACTTCTCGACGGCGTGCCGGGTCGCGGCGCACTCGCCTTCATCGGTCGACAGGTCATGTATCTCGAGCGGATCGCGATCGACGCGATAGACCTCCCAGCTCGGATCGGGGCTGACGTTGTAGATCACGTGACACGTGCCATCGGTGCCACCGCGCTTCTCGTTATTGTTCTCGTAGCTGAGCTGCTGGAACACCACGCGAGGCAGGCTCTTGCCGGCGAGGATGTCGAGCAGCGAGCGCCCCATCATGTCGGGACCGGGCTGCCCCCCCGCGAGATTCACGAGCGTAGGGATGATGTCGATGTGACCCGCCGGCGTGGTCGCGCGCTGCGCTGGCAAGCCGGGCACGCGCATGATCAGTGGGACCTTGGTCTGTGCCGAGTAGAGGTGATAACCGTGAAAGTACACGCCGTGCTCGCCAAACCCCTCGCCGTGATCGCCGGTCACGACGATCACGGTCTTGTCGTAGAGCCCCTTCGCCTTGAGCTCGTTGAACAATCGACCGAGATGAAGATCCGTGAACTCGATCTCGCCATCGTACAGGGCCTCGGCGTCCGTCCCGAACGACTTTACTTCGGCGTGCGGTTCATACGCGGCGTGTGGGTCGTAGTAGTGAACCCACAGTAACCAGCGGTCGGTGGCGTGCTTGTCGACAAAGGCGATCGCCTTGTCGGTCTGTTGCTTCGAGGAGCTGCCGTGCGTCTCTTCGGGCCCTTTTCCGGGGACGCCCGCGTGGAGGCGCGCATCTTCGTTGTCGTACTCGGCAAAACCCTGGTCCATGTGGCGATAGCGATCGAAGTACTCGTAGTTCGTGATCGCGCCAGTGACGAAGCCGAGCGGGGCGAGATACTCCGCGATCGTCGTCGCCTTCATGAGGAGGCCCGGCCAGTTGACCGACATGTCGTAGAACACGTCGAGCGGCAGCCGACCCGTGAGGATCGCGGGCATCGAGTAGCGCGTCGACGGTGCGTGGGCCCAGCCGGCCTCGAAGACGGTACCGTCCTTGCCGAGCGCATCGAGGTTCGGCGAGGTCGCGCGCGCGTAGCCGTACGCGCCGAGATGATCCGCGCGCAGCGTATCGATCGTCACGACGAGGATGTTGAAGTCCTTGGGCACCGTCGCAGGCACGGGAGCGAACGCCGGTGGCTCTTGCTCGCGCTTGGCGTGCGCATCCCCACCGACGCAGTTTTGATCGATGCCGTCATCCGGAATCTCGAGCGCGCCGGGATGGACGTTCGGATCGCTGTCGTCGCAATCCCCCCCACCGAGGAACCGCGAGTAGCCATCGTGATCGCGATCGAACGCGGTCCGCAGGGTGCGTGCGATCGAGCCGCCGAGCCCGGTGTATGCGAGCTCGGCCTTGATCACCGCCGCCGAGCCACCACTCGCGAGCACCGCGACGAGCAAGAGGATCGCGCCGACCGGCCAGACCGCGCGGCGCGGCCACGTGGGGAGGCGGGCGAGCGTGGTCTGGAGCAAGGCGGCAGGGCCGGCGATGGCGATCGCGAGCAAGCCACCGACGACCGCGACGAGCGGGGCGCGCAGCGGCAAGATCTTCGCGGTCTCCCACTGCAGCTTCGCCCACACGGCGAGGCCGATCGCGACGAGTGCGCCCGCCGCGATCGCGGGGGTCCAGAACCGCGCGAGCACCGGAGCGCGCGGCACCAGCCGCGCGAGACCGGCTTCGATCGGCCGCGCGATCACGAACGTGAGGGGCGTCGCGATCACGAGCGCTCCGACGGTCGCGGCCATCGCGACGAGCACGACGAGCCGCATCTCGTGACGATTCGCGACGTACGGCATCGTGCTGCGGTACGCGACGTACAGCGCGAGCGCGAACACGGGCAAGCCGGCGAGCACGAGCGAGAGGCCGACCGGAGATCTCGTTTCGCGCCTAGCCAAGAACCGGCCGACGTCGCCGAGCCGCGTGTCGCGCGAGAGCACGAGCAGCAGCGCCGCGATCGCGAAGCCAAGGAGCGCGCCGGTCGCGCCGTGCGAGAGCGCGGTGTAGGCGACGAAGCGCATCCGTCCGACGATGCCGGGCACGAACTGCGCGGCCGGTGCCCACGACCAGACCGCGTCGATCGCTCCGGCGGCAAGTCCCGCACCGAATCCCGTCAGCGTGCCCGTGCCGAGCACGTCAGCGATGGGACGTCGGGACTGCATCGATCGGCCGGCAGCGTACCATTTCCAAAGCGGCCGCAGCCCGGGCACGGTCGACGCGTCTCGCACGTAGGAAGGCTCTCCCGTGGGGTTTGATTCTCCTCGCGGGCCGCGGCCGGCCGGTAGCGGTCAAGACGATCGGTAATCACGCGCCGACGATCGGCGCGGCGCTCGGATTCGGTGTCGACGCAGGCACCGACGGCGGTGTCTCCACGCCGGGCGTGGCACCGCTATCCAGCGCGAAGCACTTCTAGAAGACGAGCGCGAATCGCGGCAAGTCGCGCCTGATCTCGCCCTTCATCCACCGCACGTTCGATGGGAAACGCATGGAGAAGCCACGCCAGGGTAGGGGGCGAGAATCCCCCGTCCTTGGACGCGGCGTCGGTGAGTCCGCGCGTGAGATCGCCGCCTGCGTCCAAGAGGGCGCCGATGTCCTCCAGGTCGCGAAGCTCGGTCCGGGACAACAGAGCGCAGAGTTTTTGCGCGAGCAACTCGCGCACGGTATCGACGTACACACCCGGGCGAAGCTCCGAAGCTGGCTCGACCGGCGCGGTCGGATCAGCAACGAGGTCAACCTCGATCGATGCGTCACCATCGCGTACGAGCAAACGCACGAACGAGTTTGCGCTCTGCAGGCGTTCGACAACGAGCCCGGCGATCACGAGCCGCGCTTCGACCTCACGTGGGATCTCGCCCAGCACGCGATGCGGACGAAATGCGAGGTCGAGATCGCGCGTCGTTCGATGGTGCAGATAGAAGCCGATCAGCGCTCCTGCGCCGAACAAGGTCCAGGTTGGCTGCATGCCGGCGAGCTCGTCGAGAACTCGTTCGTGGAGCGGGCTGAGCCCAGCCGCCTTCATCGCGCCCATTCGAGGTACCACGTCCAAAACGCGCGCGTTCGTCCCAACGTGTGAGCGATCAGCGACCAGAGGCGTCGCATCTCGTCGGCGCCTACGATCACGAGCGCATCGTCGGGCTTGGCTTGCCGCATCAGCTTTGCCACCCAGTAGGCGCGCTGAGCATCTTCGTTCGAGGCGAGGTAGCCTCGAAGCTCCGGCAAGGTGACGTTGCAGTCCCACAGGAAGTAGGGGCGCTGCTGACTGTCGCACAGGCGCGAGAGCGGGGTCGGACACAACACGCAGCGAGGATAGCCCACGACGGCCTCACCAGCGAGTCCGTCTATCTGAGCGTGCAGGCGTGCAGGCGTGCGCGATGCGTTCTTCGCCGGGTGGGGATCATCGATCGCGGTGAGCCCGGGGCGCCTGCTTCTGCTCGTGCTCGGTCGCAGCGAGCGAGCAGGACCTCGCGTTGATCTACATGTACGCGCTCGTCGATGGTCGACCGTCAGTCGAGGCCGCAGGACGAGACGCCCTGATTCGCGCCATACTGCCGTATGGGCGGCATCCGCCATCTCGCGGTCCAGCGGTTGCGGGCGCTGCTGCCCTCGTGGCGGTTCTTCGATCGCGCGACGGTGTCGCCGCAGCTGCTCGTGCGCCGGGTCGGTGGCGAGTGGCGGCCCGCGGCGACGCCGCGCCGCGGTTGGTTCGGCTGGGCGTTCGCACCGGCGAGCAATCTCGCGCTCGCGTATCACGCGACGGTCGAGCAGCTGGTCTCCGAGGTCGACGAGCTCGATCCCGCGACCGATCACGAAGCACCGGCGATCACGGGCCTGGTCACGTACGAGCTCGTGACCGCGGTCGCGCGCGCGAGCGTGCAAACCGGCGACCGCTGGCAGTGGAAGATCATCGTGCTCGACGAGAGCGCGTGGACGGACTACCTGATCTCGGCCGAGCTCGCATGATGCTCGTGTGGATGACCCGGCTCGCGGCGATCGCGACGGTCGTCAGTGCACTCGAGCTGGTCATCAGCCATCGCGCGTTCAGCGAGCGCGGTGTGTTCCGGTGGTCGATCCTGCGCCGCGAGTACGCAGGCGCACCTTGGCTCGTGCGCACGCTCGCAGACCTCGCCTTCTCGACCCGAGGAACCTCGATGATCGTGCTGGTCCAGCTCGCGAGCGGGCTCGCCTTACCGTGGGTCGCTCAGCCCGTGGTGCCGTGGCTCGCCGTGGCGAGCACCCTCCTGATCGCTGTCCGGTTTCGCGGCACGTACAACGGAGGCAGCGACGCGATGTTGTTGGTGGTGCTGATCGGGCTCGCGGTCGCCGCGTCGGGGGCGCCGCTCGCCGGGCTCGCGTATGTCGCGGTGCAGCTCGTGCTGTCATACTTCATCTCGGGGATCGCGAAGCTGCGCGATCGGGCGTGGCGCGAGGGCCGTGCGCTGCCGGTGATGGTCGGGTTGCCTCAGTACGCGGTGCCGGACGCGGCGCGGCGGCTGTTCTCGGTGCCCATGATCGCGAAGGGCGCGGGGCTCGGGATGCTGGCCTTCGAGTGCGCGTTTCCGGTCGCGCTCGTCGACGAGCGGGCCTGCGTCGCGCTACTCGCGGTCGCGGCGGTCTTTCACCTGGTCAATGCCGTGGTGTTCGGATTGAACCGGTTCTTGTGGGCCTGGATCGCGGCGTTTCCGGCCCTGATCTTCTGGGTCCAACGCCTGCGCGGCTGAACGGTTGCGGTATCGTCGTCACGATGTTTGACGCTCGCATGCGCTGGCTGCTCCTCGGAGTGGCCGCGGTCGCGCTCGTCGCACACTCGCTCGCGTACAACTTCGTAACCGACGACGCGTACATCTCGTTCGTGTTCTCGCGCAACCTCGCGGAGCACGGTCAGCTCGCGTTCAACCTCGGCCAGCCGGTCGAGGGCTACACGAACTTTTTGTGGACCGTGATCCTCGCGCTCGGCATGGTCGCGGGCGTCTCGCCGGAGCTCAGCTCGCGCGTGCTCGGCACCGTGTGTGCGCTCGTCACGCTGTACGTGGTGTATCGCGCGTGCGAGCGCGCGCTCGAGCGGCGCACGACGTGGGCCGCGGTGCCAGCCGTGTTGCTCGCGTGCTCCGCGGGGTTCGCGTGCTGGACCTCGGGCGGGCTCGAGACCCAGCTGTTCACGATGCTCGTCGCGATCGCGATCGATGGCGTGGTGATGGCCGAGCTCGAGGATGGCCGCGGGATGAAACGCGCCGCGATCGCGCTCGCCCTGGCCGCGATGACCCGGCCGGAGGGCTTGTTGATCGCGGCGGTGATCGCGGTGGTGCGGCTCGGCGCCAACGGGCGCGCGCGGCGCTGGATCACCAGGCGCGACCTGGTCGCCGCGGCGGTGTTCCTCGTCGTGTGGGCGCCGTGGTTCGCGTGGCGCTGGCACTACTACGGTTGGCCGTTTCCGAACACGTACTACGTCAAGGCGAGTGGGCCGTGGGCCTCACCCGGGATGCCGGCGCAGATGGCCGCGGGAGGTCGCTACTACCTCTGGGCGTGGCTCACGCAAGCACGCGTGTCGTGGGCGCTGCCGTTCGTGGCCATCGGCATGCTCAGCGCCGGGCGTCGCAGCCAGCGTGGGGTGCTGATCGCGGTGTGCACGCTGCTCTCGGTGAGCTACCTCGCGTACGCGGCGAGCGTGGGCGGCGACTTCATGGGGCTGCACCGCTTCATCATGCCGGTGTTCGTGTGCGTCGCCGTGCTCGCGATGCTCGGCATGGAGACGATCGTCCGCACGTTCCAGCACCACGCGATCGTCAGGGCGCTGGTGGCGCTGGTGATCGTCGGCTTCGCCGCGACGCAGGTGAAGCTCACGATCGAGTCGACGCGCTCGTGCGCGAACCGCGTCTGCAATAACGATCACGGCATCGACTCGCCAGCATTCCTGATGGTCTACACCGAGGACCGCGCCGCGATCGGGCGCGCGATGGAGCGCTGCTTTCACCCCGATGATTTCTCGATCGTCGGCGGGGCGGGGGCGCAGCCCTACTATGCGCGGATGCGCGCTATCGACGTGTTCGGCCTGGTGTCCGAGCGGATCGCCCACGAAGCACCGCGCAGTAATCCGCGCGCGGGTCATACGAAGTGGGGCAGCGACGAGCTGCTCGCGTCGTACGATCCGACGTTCGTGTTCAGTTGTTACACGCTCCACCGCGATCCGAGCTCGCCGCCGCTGCCGTGCAACACGCGGTTCTGGTTCGAGCGCGGCTTCGAACAGGTCACCATGCACATCCCCGCGCTCGCCGAGCGCGGCGAGTACTACACGTTCCTCGTCAAGAAGAGCCGAGCCTTCGCATGCCCTGGCCTCCTGCGCTGAGAGCGTGGCACGGCTGTGGCGCGGCGATCGTGATGATCGTCGCGCTGCTCGGCCTGCGCGCCGCGATCACCACGTCGCAGCTCGATCGTCTCGCGGTCACGCCAGTTACCGAGCGCGATGCGAGCGATCCTCCGGACCGCGAGCTCCGCGGTTCGCTATTCGTCGCGCGTGGCGGGCCCTCGGTGATCGGGTTCGTCACGACCGGGCCTGCGCGGCTCGTCGTCGGAGCGCACGTCATCACGGGTGCGGGCGTGGCGAACCAGTGGATGCTGCTGCCCGCCGGACCGGTCGCGATCCACTTCGCGGGGCCCGCGACCTCGCGGCTGGTGTGGAGCCCGGTCGGGCGCCGCGGCGATCCCGAATACATCCCGGCGAGCTCGCTGTCACCGGATCCCCCGGAGCGCGCGCAGTTCGGCGCGAGCGTCGGCGCGGCGCCACTCGATGGTGTGATCGCACTCGCGATCTTGCTCGTCGTGATCACCTCGGCCTTGCTGCTCGCGCGTCGCAGGCTCGCATTGGTGCCACGCGCCACCTGGATCGCGATGGCCGCGGTGTTCGTCGTCGCGGTGGGCGTGCGCTGGATCGATCTGAATGATCACGGCGAGACCTGGGATGAAGCGGTGTACTGGGCCTCGGGTCGCAACTACATCACGAACCTCCTCGGGCTCGATGCGAGCCCGAGCCTGTGGAGCTGGAACTACGAGCACCCGCCGGTGATGAAGTACCTTGCGGGCATCGGTGCGCAGTTCGCCGATGGTTACGGACCGGCGCGCGCCCTCTCGGCGGTGTGGGTCGCGATCGGCTGCATGTTGCTCGTGCCGATCGGTACGCGCTTGTTCTCGCGCCGCGCCGGCGTCCTCGCGGCGCTGATCGCGGCGCTGCTCCCGCCGCTCGTCGCGCATGGCCAGATCGTCGGGCACGAGGCGGTCACCGTGATGTGGTGGCCGCTCGGCATCTTGCTCGCCCTCACCCTGCGCGATGGAGATCCTGATCGCCGCACGCTGCGGCTGCGGCTCGGCGCGATCGGCGTCGTCATCGGCCTCGCGATCGCGTCGCGGTTCACCAACGGACTGCTCGGTCCGCTATGCGTGGCGATCATGCTGAGCAGGCGCGATCGCCGCACGTGGATCGAGGGGCTCGTCGGCATGCCGCTCGTCGCGCTCGTCACGCTCTACGCGGTGTGGCCGCGGCTGTGGCCACATCCGATCCGCAACCTCGAGCTCGCGTTCGACAAGCTCAGCAAGTCGCACTCGCTCGAGCCGTTCCTCGGCGCGATGACGAATCATCCGGGCCCGCACTACTTCCTCACGTACCTCGTCGCGACGTTGCCGATCGCTATCCTCGCCGGCGTGGTCGTGTTCATCGCGCGCGCGCGGGGACGCAGCGCGCTGATCCTACTCGCGTGGTTCGTGTTCCCGCTCGGCGTCATGATCTCGCCGGTCCGCCAGGATGGCGTGCGCTACGTGTTGCCGTGCGTGCTCGCGCTCGCGATGGCGAGTGCCGCGGGCTGGGACTGGCTCGCCACCAAGCTGCGCTGGCCACACGCGTTCCGTGCGCTCGCGGTCGCGGTCACGCTCTATCTCGCGGTCACGCTCGTCCGGGTGCATCCGTACTACCTCGATTACTTTGCCGAACAGGTCGGCGGCGCCGGGACCGTCGCCGAGCGCAAGTGGTTCGAGACCGCGTGGTGGGGAGAGGGTGTCGATCGCGCGGTCGCCTATGTCAATGACAACGCGCCGACCGGCGCGCACGTGTTTCGCGATTGCATCGCGCCGGTCCATCTCGCGTGGTTTCGCGCCGATCTGTGGGTGCCGCTCGCGCACCAGATCGATCAGGCCGACTGGATCGTGACCTACGCGCCCCAGACCGAGTACTGCCAGATCCCAGCTAGCTACGCGCGCGTATTCTCGGTGAGCGCGAATGGTGCGACCCTGGCCGAGGTATGGCGACGGTAGTCCTCCTGGTTCCGCTCGTCGTCGCGATGGCCGCGTGTGGGCGGTTTGGTTTCGAGGTTCACCCGGATGCATACCAGGGGACCGGCGATGGCCAGCCGCCATCCAGCTGCCTCGGGACCGGAGCGTTCACGAACCTCCGCGTCCTCCCGAACGTCAACTCGACGGCCAGCGACACTGGCGGCGAGATCTCGAAGGACGAGCTCGCGCTCTACTTCAACACCAACGTCACCGCCACGAGCATCGTGGTCTCCACTCGGTCCACTCGAGCCGACGTCTTTTCCTCGCCCGTGGCGGTCGTGCTCCCCGGCGGTGACGCGGGCGATCCGAGCGTGACCGGCGACAACCTCGAGCTCTACTTCAGTAGCGGACGCAGTGGCGCCAGCTGCATCTATCGCGCGAGCCGCGCCGCGTCGACCGTAGACTTCGGCGCTCCCGTCGTGCTCGGTCCGTTGTGCGGATCGACCTCTGCGGGCGCGGCGATCAGCGCGGACGGCCTCGTGCTGGTCTACAACATCACGATCGACGGCTTCGGCGAAGGCGACCTCTATAGCTCTCGTCGCGCCTCCCGCACCGACGATTTCTCCGTGGGGACGCGGCTCGCCAACCTGCCGGCGAACGTCGGCTATGCGTGGCTCTCGGCCGACCAGTTGCGGCTCTAATTCGAGCACACGATCGGCACCAACATCGAGCTTTACAGCGCGTCCCGGATCAGCCAGAGCGATGACTTCACGAACATCCAGCCGATCGCCGAGCTCGACGATGGCAATAGCAGCAGCAACGTCGACCTCTCACTGGATCCGACCGAGAGCACCATCTACTTCTCGACGAACCGCGAGGGCAACGACAACATCTGGACCGCGACGCGGCCTTGCCTCTGACCGCAAGCCGCTGGGCTGTGCCTACTTCTTTTCGGGCGTGCCGCGCAGGCCGGTCACGTTCCACGATTGCGTGCAGTAAGCCTTCTTGTCGTCGTGCTTGATGTACTCGGCGACGAGCACGAGCTGGACGATGCCAGCGTCGTCGATCTTGCCCGCGATCGAGTACTTCGCATCGAGCCCTTGCACGGTCGTCGGGACCGCACCCTTGACGGTCTTCGCGTTGATCTTGCCGCCCTTCTGGGTGACGCCTGCCATCTCGGGGATCGTCTCGATGTTGACGGTGATGCTGGTCTTCTTCAGCGAGATGTTCAGCTTGGATCGTCCGAGCGCCACGGGTGGCGGGTTGCAGTTGTGACCCATCTCGTCGAACTTGACGTCGTACGAGCCTGGCGAGCCTGACGTGTCTTCTGCAGACGCGACGGACGAGAACAGCGCGCCGACGACCAGGGCGCTGAGGAAGATGTTGCGCATGGCTTGCCTGTGGACGTCCCAGCACCGCTCGGGATTCAGTCCATCTTCATAGTGCCATAACTGTTCGGGAAGTTAGGGCGCTTGCGCGGTGCGAGGTGCGTCCTTGTAGACCCACACCGTCTTGAGCGAGCGGACGTCGTTGTTCTCGCGCGCGACGATCGTGACCATGTTCGAGCCCGGCCACAGCGGCAGGTCGGTCGTGAAGTCGAGCGTCTTGTCACTCTTGCCGCCGCGGTTCGAGCGATAGAACACCTTCTTGCTCTCGATCTTCGAGGTCGGGTTGGACACGAAGATGTAGACGTCCTCGACGTGCATCTCGTCCGTCACGGTGCCGGTGAGCTTGTACGTGTCGCCGCGGGTCTGGAGGTTCTTGGTCGCGACATTGATGAGCGGCGGCGTCGTGTTGTAGGTCGGCGCGAACGGGCTGTTGCCCGCACCGCCGCTGGCGACCGACTTGGTCGGGACGAAGCCGACCTTCGTCGCATCTAGCCTGAGCTTGGTCCACGCACCGAACGTGCCGAGCTCGGTGTAGCTCGAGCCCTTCATCGCCGCGCCCACGACGCTCGAGTCATCGGATGCGCCGGCGTGGATCGTGGTCGGGCCCTTGAGCATCATGCCACCACTCGCCGGCATACCCGTGACGGCCTGCGCGACCTTGAAGTGGAGCTTGTCGCTCGACTGGCTATCGAGGTTGGAGTCATACGCCATCAGCTCGAGCACGACTTCATCGGCCTTGAGCGTGGCGTTCGTCGCGAGCGGGAAATCGAACTGCTTGATCGCGCCTGGCTCGAGCACGTCGATGTCGAACCGAGACTTGTCGAGATCGACGCCATCACCGGTCGCGTTGCGCAGGATGACCTGCGAGTCCTTCGTGGACTTGCCGGTGCCGGTGTTCTTGATCGAGACCTGGAGGTGATATTTCTCGCCGCGCTGGATCAGACCGTCGCCGTTACCTTCGTCGACCAGCTGCCACGCATACGCGAATACGGGACGCGGGAGCGCTTCGATGTGGACCTCGGCCGGGCTGACCTTGTTCGTCGCGTTGCGCGCTTCGCGGATCTCGAGCCCGAGCCGGTCGACACGATCGACCGCGTCCATCGGCAGCTTGAGCTTCGCGGTGAACGTCTTGGTCTCGCCCGGCGCGACCTTGCCGATCGGGAGCTCGACATCTTCGAACACGCCATCCTCGGCCTGGATCCGCGGCAGCACGCGATACGCAGCGGCCGCGCCGTTGTTCTTCACCGTCGCGGTGACCGCGACCTCTTCGCCACCCTTGAGGGTCGGCGCCGAGGTGGTGAGCGCGATGTCGAGGTTCGCGGTGCCGGCATCGCTGCCGGGCGCGGCCCAATCGACATTGATCACCTTGAGCGCGGCGACGAGCTTGGCTTCTTCTTCACCACGCACCTTCGCGATGATCTTCGCGGCGCCGCCGACCAGCTTGGGGCGGGTCGAGGCCTGGACGCCCGAGACGATCTGCTTGGCGAACCGCATCTCGAAGTCTTCGACGATCTCGTCGGCATCATCCGGGGTCTCGTCGTCATCGCTCGGGGGCGCGGTCTTCGGATCTTTGTCGGTGACCGACGGCTTCTTGCGCTCGACCATGTACGAGACCTCGTAGGCCGGCTTGTCGCCATCCTTCGCGTAGGTCGAGACGAGGTGCGCGTCGAGATCCTTCTCGCCGTAGCTGTGGGTCGGAGCGAGCATGCGGACGAAGTCGGTCGGCGCGTCGTTCTTGTCGGGGATGTACATCCGCTGGAGCTGGATATCCGGGACGATGCCGAGGTTCTGGATGCTGCGATCGCCAGGCGTGAGGTACTGCGCGATCGTGAGCTTCAACTTCGAGTGATCGTCGTTGTCGTAGAGCTCCTGGACCGAGCCCTTGCCGAACGTACGCACACCGATGATGGCCGCGCGGTCGAGGTTCTTGAGCGCTCCGGACACGATCTCGGACGCCGATGCCGAGCCACCGTTGACGAGCACCGCGAGCGACGAGTTGGTATCGCCGAAGCCGCGCTCGGCACGCCGCGCTTCACGATCGCGACCCGACACGGTCGACACGATCGTGCCGCTATCGACGAAGAGATCGGAGAGCTGGACCGCTTCTTCGAGGAGGCCGCCCGGGTTATTGCGGAGATCGAGGATCCACGACGTGGCACCCGCGCCCGACATCTCTTGCATCGCCTGCGCGACATCTTGCGCGATGCCCTTGGAGAACTGCTTCACCTTGATGTAGCCGACGTGCGAGTCGAGCAGCTTGTGCTCGACCTGCGAGACCCGGATGACATCGCGCACGAGATCGAAGCGGATCAGCTGCGCCTGATTCTTGCGCTCGACCCACAGCGTGACGCCGGTCTTCGGGTCGCCACGCATGCGATCGACCGCTTCGTTCGACGTGAGGTTCTCGGTCGGTTCGTTGTTGATCTTGACGATGTGATCGCCAGACTTGATGCCCTTCTTCCACGCGGGCGTGTCCTTCATCGGCTTCACGACCGTGAGCTTGCGATCGATCATCCGGATCACGATCCCGAGGCCGCCGAACTTGCCGCTCGTCGACACGTCCATGTCGCGCGCTTGCTCGGGGTCCATCAGGATCGAGTGCGGATCGAGGGTGCCGAGCATGCCGTTGACCGCCGCGTACTCGACCTTCGCGAGATCCGCGCCGGCGTTCATGTTGGTCTCGATGAACCGGAAGATGCTCTTGAGCTTGCGCTGGAGGTGCCACGGCGAATCGACATCGTCGGTGTCGAACACTTCCTTTTTGTCGTTCACCGCGACCGTGACTTTGTTGTGCGCGGTATCGGGCTCGACGAGGACCTCGGGGATGTTGAACTGGACGCTATCGAGTGCGCTGTACAACATCTTCTTCGGATCGATGCGCGACGGATCGACGTAGCGATCCTTCACCCGCACGAGCGTCGAGCTGAACACCTTGAGCGCCGAGAGGTCGTGCTGCTTGTCGGCCGCGGCGCCTGGTGCCGCGCGCGCCGCCGAGGTTTGCAGACCGACAACTCCCTCGTGGTGGATCACGGTAAGGACAAGTGCGAGCGCACCCGCGATGCCCACCAGGGCGAGGTTCAACCTGCTTCGCATGCCACGATTATAGGGGGCAACGCACGGTCCGCCACCCGAGGATCGACGACGATCGTCTGACCCGCGCAGCGGCCTCGAGTGAGACGATGTAGTACAGTCGCGAGACGCGATGGCCAAGGTTCGCACCAAGAAGTCCAAGGTCATCGACGTTGGCGACAAGCCCAACGCCGAGACCCGGACCCGGGATGAAGACGAAGAAGCCGAGGACGGTGAAGATGGGAAAGAGGAAGGCCTCGATACCGATCTAGCCGCCGGCGGCGCGATCGATGTCGGCGAAGATTCGGCGGGCGGCGACGCCGACGGACCGGTCAACGACGGCAACGACGAGGATGCACCTCGCGTCCCGGTCAAGCGTGAAGCTGGCTCGCTCGCACGCAGGGATCCGCTCTCGCTTTATATGAGCGAGACGCGGCGCTACCCGCTGCTCACGCCCCAGGAAGAGCACGATCTCGCGGTCAAGCTTGTCGAGCACGGCGACACGAGCGCTGCGCGCAAGCTGATCGAGGCGAACCTCCGCTTGGTCGTCAAGATCGCGTACGAATATCGCCGGGCGCATCGCAACCTCCTCGATCTGGTGCAGGAGGGGAACATCGGCCTGATCCAGGCGGTTGGTAAGTTCGATCCGTATCGTGGCGTGAAGCTCTCGAGCTACGCGGCGTTCTGGATCCGCGCGTACATCCTCAAGTTCATTCTCAACAACTGGCGGCTGGTCAAGATCGGCACCACGCAGGCACAGCGCAAGCTGTTCTTCAACCTGCGCAAGGAGCGCGAGAAGCTCGAGCAACTCGGCTTCCAACCAAGCTCGGCGCTGCTCGCCGAGAAGCTCGATGTCCCCGAGAAAGATGTCATCGAGATGGAGCGCCGCCTGGCGGCTCCCGAAGCCTCGCTCGATGCGCCGATGGGCTCCGGCGATGACGACGGCACGCGCACGCGGCTCGATTACTTGCCGAGCGAAGACATCCGCCCCGATCGCGCGGTCGCGAACAACGAGTTCGCGCAGCTCCTCAAGTCCAAGCTCGAGATCTTCGCGCAAACGCTCGAGGGTCGCGAGCAGACGATCTTCCGCGAGCGCTGGCTCTCGGAAGAACCGCTCACGTTGCAGGAGCTCGGCGACCGCTACAACGTCAGCCGCGAGCGTGCGCGCCAGCTCGAGAAGCGCGTGCTCGATCGCCTCAAGAAGTTCCTCGAGGCCGAGATGGGGACCGCGATCGACATCGAAGCCATGTCCGGCGAATGACCGGCACGCTCTATATCGTCGGCACGCCGATCGGAAATCTCGAGGACCTGTCGCTCCGGGCGGCGCGCGTGCTGCGCGAGGCCGATGCGATCTACGCCGAGGACACCCGCTCGGCGAAGGTGCTGCTCAACACCGCCGACGCCGCGGGCGGCGTGAATCCGCACCGCACGATCACGTCGTACTTCGAGGGCAACGAAGCCGAGCGGGCCGCGGGCCTCGTCGGCATGCTGGATGCCGGTAAGAAGGTCGCCGTGATCAGTGAAGCCGGCATGCCCGGCATCTCCGATCCGGGGACGCGCGCCGTGGTCGCCGCGGTCGCCGCCGGTGCCCGGGTCGAGGTGATCGCGGGCCCGTCTGCTGCGCTCGCGGCACTTGTCGGCTCGGGCCTGGCCACCGATCGGTTCACGTTCCTTGGCTTTCCGCCCCGCGAGCGCGGCGCACGCCAGGCGCTGTTCGGCACGCTGCGCGCAGAATCCGCGACGATGATCTTCTACGAAGCGCCGGATCGCGTGCACGAGACCGTCGAGGATCTCGCGAAGGCCTTCGGCGCCACGCGGCGCTGCAGCCTCGGCCGCGAGCTCACGAAGATTCACGAGGAGCACGTGCGTGGCACGCTCGGCGAGCTCGCGACGCGCTACTCAGCGCAGCGTCCACTCGGCGAGTGCACCCTGATCGTCGAGGGCGCGAGCGCAGCGCCACCCGAGGTCGATATCGAGAAAGAGCTCGAGAAGCTGCTCGCCGAGGGCCTCGGGCCACGCGATGCCGCGGCTCGGCTCGTGATCGTTACCGGCAAACCGCGGCGCCAGCTCTATCAGCTCGCGCTCTCACTCCGCGAGAAACGGTCATGACCTCAGACCTCAGAGAGCCCGTCACCTTCGATGCCGAGGGCCTGCCGCACCTGACGTACGCGCGCCGTACGCTGCCGTGCGGGCTCGACGTGATCGTGCATCAGGATCAGAGCTCGCCGCAGGTCTGCACGAGTATCTGGTATCGGGTCGGCAGCTCCGACGAGCGCGCCGATCTGACCGGCTTCGCGCACCTGTTCGAGCACGTCTACAAGAACTCGCTCCACGTGCCGCAGCATCACTACGAGCTGCTGCGTCGCGCGGGCTCGACGGACGCGAACGCGTCGACCGGCTCGGATCGCACCGCATACTACGAGGTGGTGCCGACCCACGAGCTCGATCTCGGCCTCTGGCTCGAGAGCGATCGCATGGGCTACTTCGCGCCGGCGATGACCGCGGAGCGGCTCGCGCAGCAGCAGCAGGTCGTCGTTGCCGAGCGACGCCAGCGCTACGAGAACGTGCCGTACGGTGCGGAGAAGTTCGAGATCGCGGCCGCGCTCTATCCGGTGGGCCATCCGCATCGCTACCTCACGATCGGCCTGACCGAGCACATCGAGTCGGCCACGCTCGCCGACGTGCTCGCGTTCTACCGCACGTGGTACGTCCCCGCGAACGCGACGCTCGTCGTCGCCGGCGATGTCGAGCTCGACGACGTGATGGCGCGCATCGATCGCTACTTCGGCAGCTTCCCCGCATCGCAGCGTCCCGAGCGGCCTACCGCCCACGCGCAGCTGACCGCACCGGTGCGCGTCACCGTCACCGATCAGTTCGCGAAGCTCACGCGGATCCATCGCACGTGGCTCGGCCCGGCGGTGTTCGCGGCCGACGAGTGCGAGCTCGATCTCGTGACCGCCGCATGGACCGCGACGGGCACCGGTGCGTTGTGGCGCCGGCTGGTCTACGAGACCCAACTCGCCCAGCGCGTGTCGGCGTGGACCGTGAACTCGCGGCTCGGTGGCGAGCTCCACGTCTCGGTCGACCTGCGCAGCGGCGCGGATCCCGAGACGGTGCGCAAGATCCTCGACGAGGAGGTCGGCAAGTCGCCAGATCCCGAAGGTCTCGAGCGTGCGCTGACGCGGCGCGAAGCTGGCGCGGTCTGGGGCCTCTCCGGGCTCGCGCGTCGCGCGCAGCTGCTCCAGCGCTACGCGATGTATACGCCCGAGCCCGACGGCCTCGCTGCGGATCTCGCGCGCTATCGCGCCGTCACGCCCGCGTCCGCCGCGGCGGCACTCGCCCGCTGGGCGCGCCCCGAAGCGATCGTCGAGATCGAGACGCGGCCGCTGTAGCGCTGCGCTAGCGTCGGCCGCTAGAAGCCGACCGCGAAGCCGAGCGACGCGTCTGCCGAGATGCCGCTGTTCATCGGCGAGGCGCCGACCGAGCTGACGACGGCGATCGCCGCGATCGCATCGAGATCCGCGATGAACGTGACGGTGTTGCCGAGGCGCTTCGAGTAGCCGATGCCGCCGCCGATCAAGAACGGACCCTGCGCGACGATGTCTATGTCACCGCCGGTCGTCATCGTGGCGTCGAGCTTGATCGTGTTGCGCAGGAAGCCCGCGCCGATCTGGCCCATGACGCGGAAGCCTTCCCCACTCGCGGCGAGCGCGTAGCGGACGCGGAGCAGGCCCGCAGGAGCCGCGGTCGCGTGACCCGCCAGGTTCGCGTCGAGCGGTAGCCCGATCCGAGCCGCGATGCCGATCGAGAGCTTCTGATTCACGAAGTAGCCGAGCTCGGGCGTGATCACGAGCAGGCTCTTGCCGATGCAGCAGTTCTTGACCGTGTTCATCCCCTCGGTCGTGCCGGTGACGTAGCCGAAGCCGGTGCCGCCGGTGACCCCGATGAACACCTTCTGCGGACCCTTCGGCGTGGACGGACCCGCGTCGACGGTGACCTCGCCGCCACTGTCGGTGCCGGTCGACGCGACGACGACCTTCTTGCCGCCGCCGATCGGATCCTCGTCATCACCTGGACCCGAGTGCTTCGCCGCGGTGCCGCTGATCTCGATGATGTTCGGCGAGCCCGAAGAACCCTTCGACGCGATCGACTTCGCCGCTTCGTTGTACGCGGCGACGTAGTAGTGGACGAGGCTGCCCTTCATGGCGGCGGCCGGGATGGCGCCGGTGTACTTGCAGTCGCCCTGCTTGGACAGCTTGACCTCGGTGAAGTCGGTCGAGCCTTCGACCCGGAACATCACGGAGACCTTCGCGACCTTGAGGTCGGTGCCGACCATCGCTTCGATCGGTTGCGGTGCCCCGGCCTTCGCGGAGTCGACGATCGTGTGCTCGAGGCCCTTCACGCCGGAGCAGTCCACACCACCGCCGAGTGGATCGTCCGGTAGCGTGGGCTCGGTCGCAGCGCCGCCGTTCTTCTTTGCTTCGGAGCGTGCGGTGTCGAGCAGCTTCGCGAGCTCGGGAGACTTGTACGCGACGTCGATCTGGATCTTCGGATCGATCTTGACGGCATCGACGAACGCGGCCTTCGCCGCATCCATGTCGGGCACCGCGAACGCCACGATGCCGAGATCCAGGTACGCCTTCGCGGTCACCGGATCCTTTGACAGGTTGCTCTTCTTTGCTGCGGCGACGGCAGCGGCTAGCTGCTTCTTGGCGCCGTCGTAGTCAAACGAGTCGTACGCCTCCATCGCAGCCTTGATCTTGGAGTTGATCTCGCCTTTCCCCTCTGCGTGGACGGGAGTGGCGAACAACATCGTGGCGACGATGGGCGTGACGAAACGAATCACCCGCATGCAGGTGTCATAACAAAGAAATCAGCGTTCCGTAATCAGGAACTCGACCCGTCGGTTCTGAGACCTGCCGGCCTCGGTCCTGTTATCGGCGATCGGCACATTCTCGCCGAATCCCTTCGGAACCATACGGTTAGAGGCGATTCCGCGCTTGATCAGGTAGGTCCGCACGCTCTCGGCCCTGGACTGGCTGAGCTTGAGGTTAAAGGCGTCGTTGCCGACGGAGTCGGTGTGGCCGCCGATCTCGACCTTGACCGTGGGGTTATCGACCATCGCCTGCGCGACGTCGTTGAGGAGGGCGAAGGAGACGCTCTTGATCGACGCCTTATTGAAGTCGAAGAACACGGTCTGTTTGAGCTCGATCTTCTGCGCCGTGACCACGACCAAGCTGTACTTCTTCGGGCAGCCATCGGGCGCGACGCCGGGGACGTCCGGGCACTTGTCGTCCTTGTCGGCGAACCCGTCTTTGTCGTTATCGAGGTCCGGGCAGCCGTCGTCGTCCTCGAAGTTGTCCTTGTCCTCGGGGTCGTTCGGACACTGGTCGACCTTGTCGCTGAGCCCGTCGCCGTCGTTGTCGAGGTCCGGACAGCCGTCGTCGTCCTGGAAGCCGTCCTTGTCCTCGGGCTCCATCGGGCACTTGTCGGTGACATCCGGGATGCCGTCGCCGTCGTTATCGGGGTCCGGACAGCCGTCTTCGTCCTGGAAGCCGTCCTTGTCCTCGGGCTCGTTCGGGCACTTATCGACGTTGTCCTTGATGCCGTCGCCGTCCTTATCCCCGTAGCCGACGCAGCGGTCCTTCGGCGACTTGTCGATGGCGGCTCGCGCATTGGTCTCGGCGACCTGCGCCTCGCGCTTGCCGTCGTAGTAGTTGCCTTCGTCGAGCGCGTGCTGCGCGTAGTCGTTGTGCGACTCGGCCATCGCGAGCTCGACGGGGGCGCACTTCTGCGCGCCGTGGTCGCGCGCGGTCGCGATCAAGCCATCGGTCGCGGTGGTCTGGCTCCGCACGGTCGTCCCGGCACAGGCCGTCAACAGGAGAACGAGGAGCCATTTCATGGCGCGTCGTCTTTCGCGGGCGCGACGGTGGTCGGATCTTTGGCGGGCGCGATGCCAGGCCGAACAGGCTCGATCGCCGGGCCGGTCTTCGGTGCGGCGTCGGCTTCGGCCTTGGCCTTTTCCGCGGCTTCCGTCGCGAGCCGGCCGAAGTGATTCGCGCCCTGAAAATCGGCGTGGCCCGCGACGTCGCGTGCCATGTGGAGGTACTGGGTCGCGCGCGTCCACCAGTACGGGCTGTACTTGTCAGCTCCCGCTTGGCGGGCCGCTTCGACCGCATCGTCCGCCTTGATCGTGACCTGACCGATGTACGCGACCGGGCCGCATGCAGCGAGCACACAGGTCAGCACCAAGCCACGCATCGCGCGCATCATAACGTCTGCACGCGCCGGCTGTCTCGACCGAGCTCGATCGCGACGTAGACCGCCGAGCCGAACAGCGCGAGGAGCGACACGACGAACGCCCAGCCGAGCCGGACCGCGAACAACGGCACGCCGGATTTTCCATCGGTAAAGCCGAGATAGTCGGCGGCCGTGCCGAGGCGGCGAATGCACGCGACGATCAGGATCAAGAGGGTCAGGGCGAGCGCCCCGCTGACGTAGAGCAGGGCGCCTTGCAGGCCCTTGCGGATCAGCACGGCGGAGACGTACCAGGCACCGATCACGAGGCCGGCGTGGCCGACCATCAACGGCAGCACCGCGACGCCACTGATCTTCTCGGGGTCGACGAAGTACATCCAGCTCCAGGCCGGGTGGACCGCGTAGAAGTAGAGCGCGATCGGCGACACCACGACGCCTGCGTGCAGCGCGACGAGCGGAAACGCCGGCGAGGCGAACGGCCCATCCGCCTTGAGCCGGTCGCGCGCGATCAACGCGAAGCCGATTCCGAACAGCAGATTCACCAGCGCGACGACCGGAATGACGCTCTCCTGCGCGCAACGTACTACGGATCGGCTTCCGATCGGCTACGGCTCGGCTCCGGATCGGCTACGGATCGCGACGCTCCAGTGGCGGCGTGCGGCTTCCCGTGTCGGGATCTGGATCGGTATTGCCCAGTAACGAGCTCGCGGCGATGAACTCCGGCGCCTCGATCGCCACCTGAGGCTGGGTCGCGCGTAGCTCGGGCGGCGGGGTCGGGACGTCGATCTCGCCGGCGACGAACACGTTCTCCGATGTGGACGTGGGCGAGCCGGGCATCGCCTGCTCGGTCCCTTCGACGGGCGTGCCCTCGTCGAGATCGATCTTTTCGACCGCACCGGTATCGAGCTCGATCTCCTCGAGGTCGGCGCCGGCGACGTTCGTGACGACCCAGTCGTCGGGTAGGGGCGGCGACGAGAATTCACCCGTGACGTTCCTCGGTGCCGGGGCCGGTGCCGGTGCCACCGGCGCGCGATCGATCGTGTCATCGGCGGGCGCCACCACCTGGCTCGAGCTGGTGCTGCTCTCCAGCTGTTCGAGCGCATCCGAGAGGGCGTGGTGGGGCGCCGCGATCGGCGCCTCTTCGAACACGGTCGCTTCGAAGTCGTCGTCGGTCAGCATCTCGACCCTCGGCGAATCGTCGTCGGCGTGCTCGAGCGAGCCGAACCGCTCGGCGATCGCCCCATAGACCTTGTGGATCGCACGCCGCGTCGCGCTCGCGGTGAAGTCGCGGCGGACGCGTTCGTAGGCGTTCGAGGCGAGCAGCATGCCGAGCGCGGGCTCGCCGAGGATCCTCAGCACCTTGCGGGCGAGATCGATCGGATCACCGGGCTCGAACAACAGCGCCTCGCGCCCGTTCTCGACGACCTGCTGCACGGTCTCGCGCCGCGGCGCCACGATCGGCCGCTTGCAGGCCATGTACTCGAGCAGCTTGGTCGGAAACACGACCGTCGGGTTCGGTGTGAGATCCGAGGCCGCGGGCACCACGCAGACCGCCGCGGTCGCGAGCAGCGCCGGAATCTGATCGTGATCGACGACGCCGAGGAGGTCGACCTTGTCGGTCAGGCCGAGCTCGCGAATGCCTTCCTTGAGCGCCTGCTCGAACTTCGGCGAGACGACCGGGCCCGCGAGGACGAGCCGCGCGTCGACCTCGCGCACGATCGCGGCCATCGCTCGGATCAACACGCGAACGCCGCGGCCCGCATCTACCGAGCCGGCATAGACGATCCGCGGCGGGCCGCCGGTCGGCGCATCATCCCAGTCGAACCGGTCGACATCGACCCCGGGCGGCGCCATGAAGACACGGTTCGGCTTGCCGCGTGCTTCCATCGCGCGGGTCGCCGCGAGCGTCGGCGTGAGCACGATATCGGCCGCGAGCACGCACGCCTCTTCGTCGCGGCCGTACTGCGCGTCGAGCTCGGGATCGAGCGCGCTCTCGCCGATCGGCGCCCGCGTCAGATCGTACACCACGGCGTAGCCGAGCCGCTCGCGCGCTTCGAGTACGGTCAGCCCACTCCACGAATCACGGCAGTGTACGACGTCGTACTCTGCGCCCTCGAGCTGGCGCTTGAGCGCGCGCTGGAACGATTGGATCTGGAGCTTGAGATCGCTGCCGCTCGGGCCGCTCGGGCCGGTCTCGGGCGTCGGCACGCGGAGGATGCGGACCGAGCCCTGGCGCTCGACGTACCCTTGATCACCTTCGCGGACGACCAGCAAATCGACGGAGTGCATCGGGGTGAGCGCGCGGACGACGTGGCGCAGTTGAACACCCGCGCGGCGTGGCCCGGGAACGCTACAGAAGCCCGTCAACAGCACCCGAGGCATCGCGCCTTATCGTCGACCGATTCAACAGTCGGTGCAAGGCAGTCGTCCCGCCAAGCCGTCTTGATCCTGCCGCTGTGGTGCGTTATCTCCCCCGACGTGAATCGCCTCATCGACTACCTCCGTCAGAACTTGATGATCGACTTCCAGGGTGATCTTTCGGTGGAGAAGGTGCGGGAGCTACTCGCGGGCGATGACAGCCGCGACGTCAAGGTGCTGCTCGCGAAGCTGACCCAGGAGAAGAACGTCGAGGACATGATGCTCGTCCTCGCGGACTGCCTGCTCGAGCCCGTGCAGTCGTCACTGAGCGACGACGTGATGCGCGAGCAACTTCGCATGTATACGGAAAGCTGACCGACCCCGTGCTAGGTTTCCGGAATGGGTGACCCCGCTCCGGACTCCAAGACGCCTGCCTTCGCTGCGGTCGGTCTCGCGATCATCGGGATCGTGATCGCCGCGCTGACCAACGGTGGCATCACGCACGGTTCGATCCTCGGTGGCATCGTCGCCGCGATCGGCGCGATCCCCGCATGCTACGGCATGTGGAAGGGGATCCAGCAGGAAGGCCAAGGCACGCTCGCGCTGTCGGTCGGCGCCATCCTCATCTCGCTGGGGGTCGGCGGAATTCTGATCGTACTCGGCATTGTCACCGCGATCCGCACGCACGCCTGATGCGGTCCGCTCTCTCGCTCTTCGTCGTTGCCGTCTTCGTTGCCGTCGTCGGGCGGACCGGGTTCGCCGCGCCGGGCAAGCTGACCTATCAAGACCACGCGATGGGCACGAACGTGTCCGTCTGGTTCTGGACCGATCGCGAAGCCGATGCGGCGAAGGCTGCCGAGGCGATGTTCGGCGAGATGAAGCGTCTCGATAAAGAGATGACGACCTGGCTGCCGGATTCGGATCTCTCGAAGATCAATACGGCGGCCGGCGAGAAGCCGGTCAAGGTCTCGGACGAGACCATCGCGGTGATCCAGCGCGCGCTCGATGTCTCGAAGCGCTCCAACGGTGTGTTCGACATCACGGTCCAGGCGTTCCACGGGCTGTGGAAGTTCGACGAGGACATGGACGGCACGCTGCCGGATCCAGCCGATGTAAAGAAGCGCCTCGCGCTGATCGGCTGGAGAGACATCGTGGTCGACAAGGCAAAGAAGACCGTGTTTCTGAAGCGCAAGGGCATGGCGATCACGCTCGGCGGCATCGCGAAGGGCTATGCGGTCGACAAGTGTGTCGCGCTGCTCGAGGCCAAGGGCTTCACCGATTTCATGGTCCAGGCGGGCGGCGACATGTACGTGGCCGGATCGAAGGGCAAGGACCCCTGGACGGTCGGGATTCGCGATCCGCGGGGCCCCAAGGAAGCGATGTTCGCGGTCGCGCCGATCAAGGACCGCTCGTTCTCGACGAGCGGTGACTACGAGCGCGGCTTCGTCAAGGACGGCGTCCGCTACCACCACATCCTCGATCCGCGGACCGGTCAGCCGGCCCACGCGTCGCGCTCGGTCACGATCCGCGCGAAGGACGCCTTCACGGCCGATGCGTGGAGCAAGGTCATGTTCATCGACGGCGTCGACGAGGGCAAAAAGATCATCAAGGACAACAAGCTCGACGACTTCGAGGTCGTCTGGGTCGATGACCAGAACAAGGTGTCGACGACACCCGGCATCGTCAAAGATCTCAAGCGACTCAAAGAGCCAACTCCGGGCATCTGACTGCGAGCCGGATCGCTGCTGGATTGCTGGTTGGTACTGAGGCCGCGCGTTAGCGTTCCGCATGGGATTCCTGTCCAAGCTGTTCGGCAAGACCGAGCGACCGCAGCCACTCGATCGCGTACCGGCACTCGCGCGACTCCTGGCAGCCGCCGCAGATCCGCGCGCGATGTGGCCCGCGTTCTACGCATCTCTGCGCGGTCACTGGGATCTCCGCATCGACGCGTGTCGGATGGTGGTGACGCGTTACATTGCCAAGCAACCGAAGGAGCAGCGCGACGCGCTCGTCGCGGCGCTCGTCATGGCCGACCCGGCGAGCTGGCTGCCGGTGCGCGCGGAGTACCACCTCGACGAGATGCTGACCGCGCGTGGCTCCGGCAAGAAGATCGCCAACGAGAAGCTGTATCGTCAGTTCCTCGATCTGCTCGGCCAGGATGCGACGAAGAACCTCGACACCGATCCGGAGGATCCGGCGCCGTGCGTGCAACTAGCGACGGTCGCGCGGTTCGGTGACGACGATCGCTTGGCCGCGCAGATGTATGCCGAGGGCACGCGGCGCGCACCGCTGTGCTTCGCGGTCCATCGCGGCGAGAACTTCCGGCTCTCGGCCCGCTGGGGAGGCAGCCACGACGCGCAGCTCGCACATGCGCGCCACGTCGCGGCGACTGCTCCGAACGGGACCCTGGTCGCGGGGCTGCCGATCACGGCGCTGTTCTTCCATGTCTCGCACCTCCAGCACTTCGACAAGAATCAGAAGGCGGCGCTCGCATTCGCGCCGACCGTGATGGGCGAGCTCCGCGAAGCCTGCGCACGCTCGGTCGATGATCCACAGCACCAGATCTCGGCGAGCACATTCGATCAGCGCACGCGCGCTCTGCTCACCGCGATGTGGGGGCTCGATCAGGAGCTCGCGCGCCGCGAGTTCGCGGCGATCAACGATGTCTATATCGCTGACATGTGGCAGCAGATGTACGAGGATCCCGAGCCGTTCTTCGACATGTTTCGCAAGCAGTACGTCGGCTGATCAGCCGTGCTTCGTCACGCCGCGCTACGAGAGCAGCGCGCGCAGCGGATGCAACACGAGGTAGATCTCACCCGCGGTGACCTCGGCCGCACTCGGCGCGGAGGACAGGATGATCGCGGCCTCCACGACGCGGTCGCCACCTTCGTTTAGATAGAGGACGCGCTTGATCGGCTGACGCTTGGTCGCAACGGCCTCGAGATCCGCGAACAGCGTCGGATAGACCTCTGGAAGTGCCGAGTCTCGAAGCTCGAGCCCGGCGGCATCACCGGCGGCGCCGAGGAACTCGAGGAACGCGGGATTCGCGGTGCGCACGCGCCCGCCCGGATCGCAGACCGCCATCGGGAGTGCGACCGAGTTGAAAAACTCAGCGGATGCTTTGACCGAATACGTGACGTCGCGACGTTCGCGCGCGGCATCCGGCGCGAGGGCGCGGCGCCGGGGGTTACTTTGTTCCATGCCGAGCATGCCCATCAACGCACGGAGCTCGTAGAGGAACGCGGGCACGTCGGGGTGGCGGTCGGCCGGATCTTTCGCGGTCGCGCGCGCGATGATCTGATCGGCCCGATCGTCGAGCGGCTCGTCGATCACGGACGAGGGTGCGGGGCAGGGCACCGAGAGCTGTTTCTCGAGTACTTCTTTCGCGGTCGCGCCGCGGAACGGCAGCTGGCCGGTGAGCAGCTCGAAGAACACGATGCCGAGCGCGTAGATGTCGCTCGCCTGCGATGCGGGCGCCCCGCCGATTCGCTCCGGCGCCATGTATTCGGGGGTGCCATCGAGCCCGTCGTCGCGACCGAGGTCGGCGCGCGACAAGCCGAAGTCGAGCAGCTTGACCAGGCGCCGCTGTGCGGGCGTGCGGACGATGAAGAGATTTTCGCTCTTGAGATCGCCGTGCAAGATCTGGCGACCGTGGATGAAGCGAACGGCATCGCCGACCTGCCACATCACGTCGCACGCGACCTTCGCGTTGAACCGACCCGACTGGTGCAGCTTCGCGTGTACGGTCTGGCCCTCGAGCAGCTCCATCACCATGAACAAGCCCTGGCTCGGGTCCTGGCCGAAGTCGACGATCGAACAGATGTTGTCGTGGGTGAGCGCCGAGGCGATCCGCGCCTCGCGATAGAACAGCTCGCGGATCTGCTGGTTCGTCGCGATCGCGCTCTTGATCAACTTGAGCGCGAACGGTTTGCCGAGGGCGGAGTGGCGCACCTTCATCACTCGACCCATGCCGCCGCGACCGAGCTGGCCCTCGACCACGTAGCGCCCACCGATCACGTCGCCCGCGCGTGCGCCGCGGTTCCGGTTGACGAGCGTAGGCGGTTCATCGCCGGCGAACGCATCGTGTTTCGGGTGGTTGGTGACCCGGACCGAGCGAGTGACGCTCGGGAGCAGGGTCTCGTGCCCCTCACGCTCTACGGGCTCGTTCGGCTCGACCGGCTCGTCGGGATCGTCGGCCACCTGGTCATGCTATATCGCACAGATGGACGAGTCCACGTTCGACCACGAAGCCCACGAGGAAATGATCGCCCTCGAGGATGCGTTCGCGGAGGTCGACCCCGATCAGATCGAGGTCGAGGTCTCCGACGGAGTCTTGCGGCTCGATCTTCGCGACGGCACCAAGATCGTGATCAACAGCCATCGCGCCGCGCGCCAGATCTGGATGGCCGCGGTCTCGACCGCATGGCACTTCGATCCCACGGGTGGCAAGTGGGTCGCCTCGAAGACGGGCGAAGAGCTCCGGCCGACGCTGGCGCGCATCGTGCGTGAGCGGATCGGCCTGGCGATCACTCTGTGAGAGGATGATCGCATGGCCGAGTCGCAGATCCTCAGCGTCATCCGAGTGTGGGCCGCGGTCGCGTGGGCGGATGGCGTGCTCGCGGAGTCCGAAGCCGATGGCATGCGCAAGCTGATCCGCGCGGCCGAGCTCGCAGTCGGAGAGCGTGTGACGGCGGCCCGCTATCTCGACAAGAAGGTCGATCTCCCGGACGTCTACCTCCAGAACCTCAACCCCGAGGCGCGGCGCGGCATCTATCGCGCGGCGTGTCGGATGGCGGTCGTC
>JANXOP010000137.1 GCA_025357755.1 Kofleriaceae bacterium
TTCGTGAAGGCGGCGCTCGAGGTCTGAGTCGGCCGCTCGCGCTCCAACGCTGCGAGTGCCGCGAGCTGCCGGTGGCGAGCGGTGTCCTGTCGCTGATGGTGGTCGCTAGCGGTAGACGTCCGGATGCGCGGCGTGGTGCTCGCGGGTGATGCGATCGACCTCGGCATCGTGCGCCGCCTGGGCTACGACCACCGCGCGCTGTACCTCGGCGCGCTCGATCAGCATCGCCGGCCAGCGTAGCTTGCGGTAGATGGCGATCAGCGCGTCGAGCCGCGCGAGTCGGTCAGACGGATCGCACCAGACATAGGCATCGAGAGCTAAGCGCTCCTCGGTCTCTGCCGGAAAGTTTCCCGCGACGATCGCACGCACCGACTCCGCGAGCGGCTGTGTCGACGTGCGCCCGGGCGCGAGGAAGCCACGAGAGGCGAGCCACGCCTTGCGCGTCGCAGAGGTCGCGCGCTTCGCGAGCCAGTGCGCGAACGTCGCCGCCTCGAATGCGATTGGTTCGCCCTCGTGATCCCATTTCACGATCGGCGCCTCGCCGCGTGCGAGGAGCCACGGGTGACACAACACGCCCCACGCATCGCCGTCGATGCCACCGAACGCGACGAAGCATGGATCGAAGGGCGTCCACGCGACGAGTCCCTTCGGCTGATACGCGATGCCGAGGGGCTCTTCGCCGTCGTCGAGGATCGTGGTCGCGATCTGGATTCCGAACTGCGCGAGCACGTGGTCGATGTGGGGCACGTGCTCGAACGGTGCGGGATCGAACGATCGACCGACGTCCCGGATCAATCGGGCCGTCAGCTCTCGGTCGAGCTCGGACCTGAGCTCGACACGCTCGAATGACGTCAGCGCCGGGACCTCCGTCGGCGAGATCGAGGTCGCGCGGCGTTGGCCGCCGATGTACGGAACGTGCTCGAACACGAAGACCACAGTCCCGACGTTGCAGGTCATGCCTTCCGCACATGCGTTCTCGTTGAACCGCAGCTCCGGGCCACCACGGTCGAGGCGAATCGTTCCCCAGGCACGCGCCGCGTCCCACTCGGTGATCGTGCCCCGCTCGCTCATCGGCGTTGGACGATAAGGCAAAGTCGAGCCGAGCGCTGGCGCCGGAGGACGGCCGAAGCGTTTCGGAGCGGCGTCAGCGCTCGCCCCTGGATCGCTATTACACCGCGACGGGCAGGACGCGGCGACGGACGAGCTTGATGCTGAGCAGGCGGTACAGCATCTTGCTGACCTCGAACGAACCCATCCGCGACTTGCGCACGATGTCCTTGACGGTGTTCTTGCCGTTGACGATCTCGAGCACCGCGAGCTCCTCGCGCGTGAGCCGGCCGCGACCCATCTGGGCGACCGAGTCTTCGTTGCGCAGGAACACGACATCGAAGTTGTCGATCGCGCGCTCGATGAGGTGCCACTCGTCCACACGACGGTAGCCCTCCATCAAGACGGCTTCGACATCGAGGCCGAGCGCGGCGTCGATCACGGGCGGCGGCAATTCCATGTTCGCCGAGAACCGGAACCGGCCATGGCGCCAGCGCAGGATCTCGTAGATCAATTCGCTCGACTGCCGGGTCAGGCACGATTTGAGATCGGCCTCGGCGAGGTGGCCGAGCTTGACCAGCGATTGGCCGATCAGCTTCTGCGCCTTGTCGCCCTTGATGCCACGCGATTCGAGGAAGCCCTCGAAATCGCCCCGGGTCATCAGCTCGGCATCGGTGACGAACCGGCCGAGCAGGAACTCGTCGGGCACGCCATCGGCGATCGCTTGATCGACGCGGCCGCGGCGGAAGTAGATGTCGACGCGCGCACCGGCGCGCTCGACGGTGAGCACGCCCGATTGCTCCTGGACATCGAGCAGCTGGAGGATCTCGGCGAGCGGGACGACGCGCAGGTCTCCGCGCAGTCCCTGCATGCCCTCGCCGAACAGCGAGAGGTCGACCGACGACAACATCCGCATCACGGCGGCGTCGTCGAGTGCGGCCTTGACCGCATCGGCGATCGCGGCGGTATCGGTCGCGACCTTCGAGTTATCGGTACCCGCCGATTCGGCCGCGAGCGCGACGAGCGCAGCCACGCGGCTCGAGACCGACTCCGCGACCTGGTTGCGAATCTGCCCGAGCGCAGCCGCACGCGCGTGCGAGCGATCCGCATCGTCGGTCGCTGCGAGATCCTCGCCGGTGACGAGCGAGGGGTTCTCCTCCTCGTGACCCGGGCCGGCGTACTTGCCGATCGTGTGCTGGACCACCGCCGTGATCGCTTCGGGCGAGAACGGCTTGGTGATGTAGTCGACGATCCCCATGACTTTGACGAACCGCTCACCCACCTGATCGCCCTTGGCGCTCATGAGAATGACGGGGATGTCGCGCAACTTGGCGTCGGCGGTCAGCTCTCGACAGAACTGGTAGCCGTTCATCCGAGGCATCACGAAATCCAACAGGATCAGCGCCGGACGCTGCGCGCGTACGGCTACGAGCCCTTGCTCGCCGTCCACCGCGGTCTGAACCTGATAACCGGCCTTGGTAAGGACCAGTTGCACGACCTTGGTGATGGTCGGGCTGTCGTCAATTACGAGCACGAGCTCACCGGCCATGTCGGTGTATCCCTCACCCCACGGTACAGCCGCAGGAACTGCATCCTATGTGTTTCCGAACGTAGGTTTCAACGGCAGGGGAACTACTTCGCATCCGCCGATGGCCTTGTTGGTGGCGCCCTTGCCACCGTGGTAGCTTCGTCCAGCGTGCCGTCTCACGAGGGAGACTGGGAGCATTATCCCAAGAAGTTCGGCAAGTATCACTTGCTGGCGCCCCTCGCACAGGGAGGCATGGGCGCGTTGTATCTCGCGGTCGCGGGCGATCGCGGCCTCGAGCGGATGATGGTCATCAAGACCGTCCTGCCGCATCTCGCGGACGCGGAGTACGTCGCGCGATTCCGCGATGAAGCGAAAGTTGTCGTGAAACTGTCGCACGGGAATCTCATTCCCGTGTTCGACGCCGGCCTGGTGGGCGGCGAGCTGTTCCTGGCGATGGACTTCGTGGAAGGCCGCGACCTCCGCGCAGTGTGGAACCGGTGCGCGAAGAAGCAGGTCGCGTTCCCGATCGATGTCGCGGTCTACATCGTCAAGGAGCTGTGCCGCGGCCTCGCGTACGCGCACTCGTTCCCCGACCTCAACCTCGTGCACCGCGATATCTCGCCGCCGAACGTGCTCGTGTCGTACGCCGGCGAAGTGAAGCTGACCGATTTCGGGCTCGCCTCTTCGACCCTCAAGCTCGAGAAGACCGCACCCGGCATCATCTACGGCAAGGTCGCGTACATGTCGCCCGAACAGGCGCGTGGCGAGAAGCTGGACGGTCGCAGCGATATGTACGCGACGGGCATCGTCTTGTGGGAGCTGCTCACCGGTCGCCAGCTGTTCCCGCCGGGCAAAGATCAGCCGCAGGATCTGCTCTCGCGCGCGAAGAATCCCGAGCCGCCGCGGCCGAGCAAGCGCGCGCCGCGCGTGCCGGTCGAGCTCGACGAGATCTGCGTGCGCTCGCTCGCCTCCAATAAAGAGGATCGCTACAAGGACTGCGACGAGATGCGCCAGGCGCTGCAGACCTGGCTGTCCGCGAACGCGCCGACCACCGATGGCACGCGGATGTCGACGTTCCTCCAGGAGCTATTCTCCGACGACATCCTGCGCGAGCGCGCCGAGCGCAATGAGATGATCTCGCGCGTTCGCACGCGCGCGCTCACGCTGCCGCCAACCGACGAGCTCCGCCAGATGATCGAGCAGGCGAGCGCGGGCGTGTCGCTCGAAGACGGCGACAAGGACAGTGAATCGCCTGTCAGGAAGCCCGGGACCGCCGGCCGGCGCGCCGCGGATCGCGGGGTCGAAGGTGAAGATCGTCGGCGCGACAGCGATCGTCGGCTGCCGCGCGCACAGTCCCGGCCCGCGGTCGGTGGCGATGGCTCCGCGGCGATCGCATTCGCCGAGCAGACCGAGCCCAATGCCGAGCTCGATGTCGGCTCGGATATCGACGGTCGCTACCGGATCATGGAGCTGATCGGCGAGGGCGGCATGGGCAAGGTCTACCTCGCCGAGCACGTCGAGATCGGCAAGCGCGTCGCGCTCAAGGTCTTGCATCCGAGCTACTCGCGGATGCCCGACCTCGTCGAGCGGTTCCGTCGCGAGGCCCGCGCCGCGTCGAAGATCGGTCACCCGAACATCGTCGATGTCACCGATTCGGGCGCGACGAATGACGGCAGCGTGTACTTCGTCATGGAGTACCTCGAGGGCGTCGAGCTCGGCTCCGTGATCGAGCGCGAAGGCGCGCTCGATGTCGCGCGCGCGCTCCGCATCACCGGCCAGATCTGCCGCGCCCTCTCGGCGGCGCATCGCGAAGGCATCATTCATCGCGATCTCAAGCCCGAGAACATCTTCCTGATCACGCGCGGTGGCGAAGCCGATGTCGTGAAGGTCTTGGATTTCGGCATCGCGAAGACGACCGAGGCCGAGGCCGCGCGCGAGCGTCGGTTGACCAGCCCCGGCATGGCGATGGGCACGCCGGAGTACATGGCGCCCGAGCAAGCCGCGGGTCGGCCGGCCGATGCGCGCACCGATATCTACTCGCTCGGCGCGATCATGTACGAGATGACGACCGGGTTGCCGCCGTACACCGGCGACAACTTCATGGAGATCCTGACCAAGAAGGCCACGATCGATCCGCCGGCGCCGATCAGCGTTCGCGCCGAGCTGCCGCTCCAGGTCTCCGAGCTCGTCTCGGCGGCGATGTCGCGCAGCCCCGAGCAGCGCCCGCAATCGATGGACGCGCTCGAGTACGAGCTCAACAAGTGCCTCGCCGGTCGTGGCGTCGCGGTCGCGCAGATCCTCGGCATGACCACCGATGCGAACGTCGTCGCCTCGCTCAACTCCGGGCTCTCGATGCGCAACATCGACGATGGCATCGTGCGGCCGAACACGCCCGCAGGTCGCCAGGGTACGCACAGCGGCATCTCCGAGGTGTGGGAGACCCGCTCGGGCGTGTCGCGCTCGATGCCGCCGAGCTCCTCCGGTGGGATCTCGCGACCGCAGAGCGAGCCGACGAGCTCGCCCGGGCTGCAAGTTCGCGGGACGCCCGCCTCGGATCGAACGCCGTTTCCGCGCGCTGCAACGCCGGCCCCGAATCGCGCGCCTTCCGTCGACGATCGCTCGCCGGGTGCGCTCGCCGCGAGTAGCGCGCCTTCGCTGGCGGTGTTCAGCGAGCCGCCCGCATCCGAGCTCACGCTCAAGCAGAAGAGCTCCTTCGGCCCCTTGTTGCTGCTGCTCGTCGTGCTCGGTGGCGGCGGCGCGCTCGCGTACATGATGTTGAACAACGCCGACAAGACGACGGCGAGCATGCAATCGGGCTCCGATGTCGTGACTCCGGGCTCGGGCTCGGGCTCGGCCGTCGCGCCAGTCGTGACACCTGGTTCGGCAGGCAGCGCGAGCGAAGCCGCGGCACCGGATGTTTCGGGCAGTGACGTGCACAAGGTGCCCCCGACCCCCAAGGCGCATCCGACGACGCCGCAGACCACCGTGCGTCGTCCGGTCGTCGCGGTCGCCGACGAATCGAAGGCCTCGCTGCTCAAGCAGATCGCGGATGCCGAGGCGGCCGGCGATTGGACCGCACAGCGCACCGCGTATCAGAAGCTCGGCAAGGTCAAAGGTATGCAGGGCCAGGCGCTCTACGGTGAAGCGATGGCGGCGTTCCAGCAGGGCGATTCGCCGGCGGCCGAAACGATCAGCAAGAAGGCGGGCTCGATCGCCGGCCCGTACAAGCTCAAGTCGCTCGTGCTCTATGCCGATACGATCTTCCGCCAAGGCGACGTGAAGCGCGCGAAGGACAACTACATCTCGCTGCGCTCGCTCTCGAGCGACAAGGACTTCAAGGCGACGGTCACCAAGAAGATCGCGCTCTGCAACCTCAAGCTGAATCTGCCCGAGCGCGACGGCGTTATTAACTGAGCCGGGCGCCCGTGCATGGGCCGACGGTGTCCGCTTGTGGATACGTACGCGTCTGGTATCCTGTACGTACCGTGATCAAGAACCTGACGCGAACCGGGAACAGCGTCGCGCTGGTGCTCGACAAGCAACTGCTGGAGGCGGCGAATCTGGATCCCGATGACCAAGTGGAGGTCTCCACGAACGGACGGGTCATCGTCATCTCGCCGGTTCGAAACAAGCGCGAGGTCGAGAAGTTCCAACGTGGCCAGGAGCTCATGCACGCCAAGTTTGCGGGCGCGTTCCGCAGACTCGCAAAGTGACCCTTCGGTTCCTCGGTATCGACGAGGTCCTCGCGATGCACGCCGACCAGATCGAACGGTACGGCGGCATGGCGGGGATCCGTGACATCGCGCTGCTCGAGTCGGCGGTCGCGGTACCCGAAGCCTCGTTTGGCAATGAGTACCTGCACGCGACCCCCCCGGAGATGGCTGCGGCCTACCTCTTTCACGTCGCGCAGAACCACGCGTTCGTCGATGGAAACAAGCGCGTTGCAGCCGCAACGATGTTCATGTTCCTCTACCTCAACGACCTCCTGCTGAGCTGTAGCGAAGACGAGCTCGTCGAGCTGACGCTTGGTGTCGCGAGCGGCAAGACGACCAAGGCAGAGGTCGCCCTGTTCATCGCCGCGCGTGTCTTCGCTCCTTGATGCACTGTCGAGATCAAGTTCGTCGCGAAGATGGATAGCTCCGTCGTGCGCGAGATCACTCGAGCCGTCGCTGCGCACCTGGTCGATCGCACGCGAAGTAGTAGGCTCGCGCAAGATGAAGCGCGCATGGATAGTGATGATCGCGGTCGGGTGTGGGTCGCCGCAGGTGCAGGAGGTGAGCCGGCAACCGCCACCGCCCGTCGTCACCGAAGCACCGGCATACGATCCACCGGCGCCCACGCTGCGGCTGCCCCGCCACTTCACACCGACGCGCTATGCCGCGCGGCTCGCGATCGATCCGGCGAAGCCAACGTTCGAGGGCGACATCACGATCGATGGGAATCTAGATCGCCGATCTTCGGTGATCTGGCTGCATGGCAAGGACCTTCACATCACGTCGGCGAAGGCGACCAATACGTCGGCGAAGGCGACCAATGCTACGCACGAGGTCTCGCTCGCGGTGACGCCGACACGCGACATGCTCGCGCTGCGGCCGGCGCATCCGCTCGATGCGGGGCACTGGACGCTGTCGCTCGCGTACTCCGGCAAGATCCAAGATGGCAGTGCCGACGGCGCCTTTCTCTCGAAGTACGGCAGCGATCGCTATGTCGTGACACAATTCGAGGCCATCGCCGCGCGCCTCGTGTTCCCTTGTCTCGACGAGCCCGACCGCAAGACCCCGTGGCAGCTCACGCTCGATGTCCCGAAGGATCAGGTCGCGGTGTCGAACACGCTGCCAACCAGCACGGTCGACCTCGATGCGAAGCACGTGCGGATCGCGTACGCGGTGACGCGGCCGCTGCCGAGTTATCTGGTCGCGTTTAGCGTCGGTCCGTACGATATCGTCTCGGCGAAGACTGCCCGGAGTGGCCTCGCCTTGCGCGTGCTCACCCCGCGCGGCACCGCGAAGAAGGTCGAGTACCTGGTCAGCTCGCTGCCGAAGATCGTCGACATCCTCGAGACGTGGTTCGCGATCCCGTTTCCGTATCCCAAGCTCGATATCGTCGTGTCGTCGCGGATGACCGGGGCGATGGAGAACCCGGGGATGATCACGATCGAGGCAGCCTCGGTGATGTTCGCGAACCCCGGGCCGCGCGAGAAGTACAACCTCGTCTCGGTGATCGGTCACGAGTCCGCGCACCAGTGGTTCGGCGATCTTGTCACGGCTGCGTGGTGGGACGACATCTGGTTGAACGAGAGCTTCGCGACGTGGATGGAGGATAAGATCTTGCTCGCCTTCGACAACCACTGGCCCGCCGAAGCGACGAATCATCGGATGCAGGGGTTCGCCGCCGACGCGCTGTTGTCCGCACGCAAGATTCGCCAGCCGATCGAGACGATGGGGGACATCCAGAACGCGTTCGACGCGGTGACGTATCCGAAAGGCAGCACCGTGCTGCGTATGCTCGAGCACGTGATCGGCGAAGCCGCGTTTCGCACGGCGATCCAGCACTACGTCGCGAAGCATGCCGATGGCAACGCGACCGCCGGCGAGCTGTTCGCTGCACTCGATAGCGCGGGTAAGCCGCTCGGTGCGATGGTGACGAGCTGGTTCGATCAACCCGGTGTTCCCGAGGTCGGGATGGCGATGTCGTGCGAGCGTGGCAAGGCGCGCGTCGCGCTCACCCAGCGCAGGTTCGTGCCGACGCAGGAGACACCACCGGCACAGGTCTGGACGATTCCGATCTGCGTCGCGTACGAAGGACCGAACCACACGCGTGCCGAAGCGTGCACGGTGCTCGCGGAGGAGAAAGGCGAGCTCGAGCTACCGCGATGCCCGGTCTGGTTCGCACCTGCGGGCGACTACGGCTACTACCGCGCACGGCTCGAGCCGAAGGCGCTCGAGACGATTCGCGACAAGGCGTGGTCGAGCCTCACCGTCGACGAGCACGTGGCGATCTACAACGACGTATACAGCTCGATGATCCGCGGCTCGCTGCCGTTTGGCTTGTTCATCTCGTTCAACGCCGTGCTCGGCAAGAGCCACCAGCCGCGCGAGCTATCGGCCGCGCTCGGCGACGTTGCCGAGTCGGGCGGAGCCGTTCCGGGCATCCCTCAACAGGCGATCCGCGCCACGCCGACGGAGCTGTTGCCTCGCGCACGTGCAAAGGTACGCGCGATCGCCGAGCCGCTCGCCAGACAATACGGGCTCGTCGCTGCGCCGACCGATACGGTCGAGGTCACGAAGCTCCGCGGCAACGTGCTCGGCGCGATCGCCTGGTCGCGGTCACACGTGCTCGATGCGCAGGCGAAGCAGCTCGCCACCCACTACCACGATCTCACGCCCGACCTGATGGCGTCGGTGCTCCAGCTCGCGGCGAACGCCGACCCGAAAGTGGTCGCGCAGCTCCGCGCCGATCTGCGGAAGGAGCTCGATACCGCGGTTCGCTGGGTGCTCCTCGGCGTGCTCGAGAGTGTGAGCGATCCAGTCCAGCACCGCGCGATGCTCGAATCGCTCGCGACCGATCCCTCGCTCGGACCGGACGAGTTCTCGCGGATCTGGGCCTCGTTCGAGGGGCAGGATCAACGCGCGGAGGTGGAGGCCTACGAGCGCGAGCACCTCGCCGAGATCATGAAGCGGCTCCCGGCTTCCGAGAACGAGATCTTTCCGCTCGCGGTGCTTGCCGCGATTCCGTTCGTGAGCGCGTGTGATGCGGCGCGACGCGACGAGCTCAGGGCCTTCGTCACCGAGCAGTTCTCGAAGCTCCCGTCAGCCGATCGACCGATCAAGCAGATGCTCGAGCAGATGGACGACTGCATCGTGCACGCGAAGCTCCTGGAGCCGGCGGTGCGCGGTTGGTTGACCGGCAAGCCGTAGCACGCTCGCCCGCATGGCCTGCTCGCCCGAGCAGCAGGATCGCACGAAGTCGCGAGGTGCGGTTCAACTCGTCGACTACTCGTTGACGTATCAGGTCGTGACCGACGACGTCGAGATCTGTGGTGGGGGAGCTTAGCTTTCGCCCCGGGCTGCGAGCTGGAAGTCGAGCGCGACCGCGACGATGCCGACGTCGCGGCTCACGGCGTAGGCGTCGTACATGCCATCGCCGAGCCCCGACGTGCTGACACAGCCGAATGGAATCACGCCAGCACCAGCTTCACCTAGCGCGCGATTCGCGCACAGATCGAACCACCGGCTCTCGGCGTTGAACGGTGTCACGACCTCGTTCGCAACCGCAGCCTCGTCGCGATAGTGCGCGGCATCGAAGATGCCGGCCATCCCAGCATCGACGCCAACATCGGCCTGGCGATTCCACACGGCGGCCGCCACGTCGTACGCATGATCGCGATGGCTCATGACCAAGAACGCGATGCGACGCGAGCCGGCGACGCTAGCGCGCGTGCGCCACACGTGCGCGCACCAACGGCCGGGCAGCACACCGGCTAGATAACCCGTGATGCTGGCTGCGATCGGCGGCGCGTAACACGGGTCGCAGATCGTCACGGCGCCGGACACGATCATCAGCTCGCCGAGAGGTTCACGTTCGAGTGCGGCCAGCTCGTGGTCGTCGACCAAGCCGTGCGAAGGGTACACGACCTGACCGGCCTCCCGCTTCGCGGACGAGCTCCACAACGCGAGCTGCCTCTTGAGACGCTGCGGCGGCTCCCCGCCGCGTACGAAGGCCGCCGCGAGGTCGCGCTCCAGCTCGGCCTGACGACCAGCGAGGATTGCGGCGATCGCGTGCGGCGTCCACACCGCAAGCTCGCACGAGCCGCCCGCGATCAGCTGCTGCCCACAGGCCAGCCCGGCGCGGATCAAAGCCGGTGGTGCGAGGGCGTCGGTGTGGACCGCGGCGAGGCGCGCGAACAGAGGATGATCCCCGGCCCGACGAACGCCGAGCGCCAGAGCGGCAGCGCCGAGGTAGAAGCTCGCGGTCGCGGCTCGCGGGACGCCGAGGTCGTCCGCGAGCTGGTCGCAAAGCTCACCGCGCCACGGAAGGGGACCGACCGCCGCGATCGCGAGCAACCGGCGCTCCCACGAGGGCGCCGCGAGGGCCGCCGCGACCGCGCTCGCGAGCGGTTCGCGCAGCGCGGGCTCGCAACTGTGGCGGTCGTTCCACGCGTCGAGGGCCGCGAACGCGAGCTCGGCGTCACCACGAACGAGCGCGTGCAGCACGGGACGCGCGGCTGCGGCGGCGCTGCCAGCCGCGGCTCCATCGAGCACCGCCGCGGCAGTCGCGAGATCGCCGCGTACGATGGCAGCTCCAGCGGCCTCGCCAACCGCCCGTGTCCGAGCCGCCTCGGGGTCGAGCTCGTCAGCGTGATCGCCATTGTCATCCGATGCGGTCGACATCGGAAAAGAACGTAGCAGGCTTTCAAGATACAAATATCTCTCCACGCTCCGCGCAGTCGTGCCCCGGCCCGAGCCGCCGATCCTCAACCGCCGACAGGGTCGTGATCGCGAGCGGCCGACTCAGACCTCGAGCGCCGCCTTCACGAACGCCGAGAGCGATCGACCGAGCGCGGACAGGTCCGGATCCGGGCGGAGCAGCTCGCTCGCGACCACGGCATTGACCCCACCGATGACGGCGAGGCGGTGAACCGGGTCGACCTCGGCGTCTCCGAACAGCTGATCGGCGAAGCGAAGGTTCAGATCGTCGCGACGCTTCAGCGCGCGCGGCCCCGCGCCGAGCACGTCGACCATGAACACGCGCGCGACCGCGAGGTTTTGACCGAGCGCGGCCAGAAAGCCGGTCACGTAGTCGCTGCGTCGAGAGGTCTTGCCGGCGCGACGAGTCCCGGCCGCGATCAGGTCCGCGAGCACGCGTTCCGAGACGACGTCGTACGCCGCCAGGAAGCAGTCCTCTTTGTCATCGAAGTGCTCGTAGAACGCTTTGCGCGAGACTCCCGCGTAGGCGATCACGTGCGCGACGCTGGCGCCCGCGTAACCGTGGCGTGCCGTCGATTCGATCATGCCCTCGAGGAGGCGCCAGCGCTGGGACGCGCGCACCGTCGCGCGCGAGAGGTCGTGGCCGCGTCGGGGAAGCGTACGGACGACGCTCGCCAGCCGGACGGGCGCGACCCGATGCTTCACTCGGCGAGGATGTCCCAGGTGACCGCCGCGAGCGAGAGCTTGGTCCCGTTGAAATAGAGGATGTGACCACCGGTCGTGCCGCCGTCGTACTCGTTGTCGGGCGGGACGGTGCAGAACACGACATCCCCGGCGTCGCAGCCCGTGTAGCGCTCGCACACGGTTTGCGGCGCGGCCGGATCGCACGCGACCAGAGACCACGCGGCGCCATGTGCGAGGCAGACCGGTCGCGGATCTCCGTTGGCACCACCAAACCGGAGCTCCGAGACGGGCTGGGCCTGACAATGGTTGCCCTGCCGCCACTTCTCGAACGCCATCTGTCCCGCCGAGTACGAGACGAGCTTGTCGGTCTGCGTGTGAAAGTGAACGAGCGGACCGGGATGAGACACGGGACACGAGCCGTCGTCGTAACCCGAGATGGGCGCGAACCCGTGGAACACGCCGGCGCCGGCGCATGCGGTCCAGTAGGTCAGTCCGCCGCCATTCGAGATCCCCGTCAAGTAGACGCGACTCGGATCGATGGCCGTGTGCGCGCCCACGGCTGACGGGATCGCGGTGACGAACGCGGTGTCGGCCTCGACCCACGCATTGCCGATGCCCTGCGGTGTCGCGACCAGAAATCCCTCGCGGTCGGCGACGAGGCGGAAGCTCGAGCCGATGCCCAGGGTCGGCCAGTTGTAGAAATTCGCGAGGCCGGCGTGGACCTCGGCGGACTCTTGCGCGCCGTGCGCGTCGACGACGAGCGCTGCAGGACGACAC
>JANXOP010000166.1 GCA_025357755.1 Kofleriaceae bacterium
CGCTCGCGCTCGCGCTGCCGCCGACGAACACGAAGCTGCACGAGTCGGCTCCCGACGAATAGTGCTAAGCACCGGGCATGCCCGAGCTTCCCGAGGTCGAGACCGTTCGACGCACGCTCGAGCCGGCAATCGGTGCGACGATCGTCGCGGTCTGGGACAGCGGCAAGGGCCTGCACATGGCCCGCAAACCGCCGCGGAAGAAGCTCCGCGCACTCGCCGGCGCGACGATCACGCGCATCCACCGCCACGGAAAATATCTGTTGATCGAGACCGATACCGCGCAGACCTTGCTCGTGCACCTCGGCATGACGGGGCGGACGTTGCTCGTCGCCAAGAACCATCCGGTGGCGAAGCACACGCACATGGTCATCGATTTCGGTGAGCGCGAGCTCCGGTTCATCGATCCGCGCCGGTTCGGTCAGATCGATATCGTCGAGCGCGGGAAGGAGAGCGAGCACGAAGGCCTCGCGGTGCTCGGCCCCGATGGCTTGTTCGAACCCGCGACCGGCGCGTACTTGTTCGGCAAGTCGCGCAAGAAGAACGCGACCCTCAAGGCCTTCGTCCTCGATCAGAGCGTGATCGCGGGCGTGGGAAACATCTATGCGAGCGAAGCGCTGTGGCGCGCGAAGCTCCGGCCGACCACGCGCGCGAAGAAGCTGACCCTCGCCAAGGCCACGATCTTGGCCGCCGCGATCCACGAAGTGTTCGACCGTGCCCTCACCAAGGGCGGCACGAGCCTGCGCGACTTCGTGAATGCCTACGGCGTCGAGGGGAGCAATGTCGACTATCTATGGGTCTATGGCCGGACCGGCGAGCCGTGCCCTCGCGACCAGACAAAGATTCGCCGCTCGGTACTCCAAGGACGGGCGACGTTTTACTGTCCAACGTGCCAGACCCCGTAAGCGGTCTACCCAAGCCACGTTATGGGCGTGTTAGGGTCCAACGACTGTTTCCTGAGCCCTGACGCGCACATGTTCAACGACACAGCCGACGAAGACCTGATGGTCATGTACCAGAAGGGCGAAGTTCGCGCCTTCGAAGTGCTGCTGTCGCGCCATCGCAAGCCGGTCTTCAACTTCATCCTGCGCTTCGTCGGCGATCGCGAGACCGCGGAAGACCTCCTGCAGGAGAGCTTCATGCGCGTCATCAAGGGCGCCGAGGCCTACAAGCGCCAGGCCAAGTTCACGACGTGGCTTTACACCATCGCGAGGAACTTGTGCGTTGACCAGACTAGGCGACGCAAACATCGCAAGCACGCGTCGCTGGATGCTCCGATGGACTCCAGCGAAGAGAGCGGCACGTTGATGGATGTGATCCCCGGCAATGAAATGGCCAGCGATCGCAAGAGCGTCAACAAGCAGCTCCACGAGCAGATGCAGACCGCGATCGCCGCGCTCTCCGAGGATCAGCGCGAAGTGTTCCTGATGCGCGAGTTCCTCGACATGCCGTTCAAGCAGATCGCGGATGTCGTTGGCGTGCCCGAGAACACCGTGAAGAGCCGCATGCGCTATGCGCTCGAGAAGCTGCGGCTCGAGCTCGACGAATACAAGGACCTCGCCAAGGTCGCGCCGTGATGGCGGACGAGCACGACGACGATCTGGACTCCGGATCGCTGCGCCACGTGTTCTCGGCGATGCGGGCCGCCGATGAAGATCCGCCGGCTCGCGGGCTCGCGGAGTTGATGGCGGCCGCGCGAGCACACGCCCCCACTCCTATACCGTGGTGGCAGCGCCTCGCGCACGTGTTGCGGCAGCCGCCCACGCTCGCTCTCGCTTCGATCGCGATCTTGATCGGCGGTGCCCTCCTGATCGCGCGCCCCGATGCGACGATCGAACAGGTCGCGCCGCAGCCGCGATCGAACGTGGCACCAGCGACAGCGCCGCTGTTGCCGGCGCCGCCGCCAGCGACTTCGATCAGCGCTCCGCACGATGAGGTTCGTGCAAAGGATGCGGAACCTGTCAGGGACCCGAAGCCCTCCGTGCCGAGGCCGCGCCCGCACGCGACGCCCTCTGCGGTAGGCGAGAGCGCCGGTCGGATCCAGGCGCCCGAATCCGAGACCACGGCAGCCCCGCCGAAGGCCGATGCGCTGTCCAATCACGAGGAAGAAAGAGCGCAGACACAGCTCCTCTGGCAGCTCACCGATCGCGCAACCTCGGCCGCTGCGCGCGGGGATTGCGAAACGGCGAAGGCCCTCGCGACCCGAGTCGCCGCACGAGACCCCGCGTACTACCGCGACCACGTAGCGATCGACGCCGCGGTCGCGAAGTGTTTGAACTAACCTCTTGGTCTACACCACTGCGGTTAGTTGTTCTGCGCGCCTTGCGCGATCCAGCGGCGGATCGTGTCGCGCGCAGCTGCATCGAGCGGATTGTTGAGCGGCATCGCTTGTTTGCAATCGCCACTCACGCACTGGCTCGCCAGCGTGCACTGATCCGCATCTAGCTTGTGCATGAGGTAGCTCTCGTCGGGATGTCCCGGCATGACGAGCGGCATCGTGCTCAGCTCGCCCGCCACGGGTCCAACGAGGTTCGTATAGGTCGCGGCGCTTCCGAGCTCGAGCTCGCCCTGTGGACTGGCGCCGCCGTGGCAGCTCGCCGAGGTACAGCTATGCACGAGCACCGGCAGCACGTCGGCCGCGAACGTCACCGCGGGTGCCATCAAGTTCGTTCCAGCCGGCACGACATGAGGCTCGCACGCACCCGCATCCGGCTGCCAGTTCGGCACCTCCGCCGGGTGACACGCGGCAACAAGAATGAGAGCGAAGGCGAGCTTCACGCGAGCGCCTCTGTGATCACCTGGCCCGACGAGATCGCCTTGCTGATCGTCGCCTGGTCGATGCCCACCGCGCTCATCACGGTCTGGCCGTACGAGGCGAGCGAATCGAGCGGCGCGATGCTGCCGATCTTCGTCGCGCCAAAATCGTTGCCGACCGGTGCGAGGCCTCCGAACACGCCGCCCTTGAAGGGCTTGCCGATCGCGAGCGAGACCTGATGGTTCGGGTTGTGGTCGCGACCGTCGGTGTGGATCGCAGCCATCGTGCGACCGAACACGTTCAACGTGATCAGCGAGGTCTGATCGAACAGGTTGCCGCTAGCGTTACTCATGTCCTTGAGCTGGCCCATGAGGAACGCGATCGAGCCGAGGCCCGAGGTGGTCTGCAGCGCCTCGTTCGCGAGGCTCGGATCGCTATGGTTATCGCCACCGAAAGGAATGTGGATGGCGATCACCGGCGTGACGTTCATCTGGATCAACACGACCGCGGCCGTGATCTGCGAGGCCACGCTGTTGTCGGTGATCGCACCGAGCGCGCTCAGGAGGGCCTGATTGATGCTGCGAATCTGCGACTGCGACGTGATCACGGAGTCGAGATAGTCCTTCTGTGCGCGCGTCGCCGAACGGCGATAGATGTCGTTGATCTTCGAGAGCGTGTCGTCGCGCAACGCCTGCAGCTTCGTGAGGCCGGCGAGGGGACCCGTCGGATTCGTCAGGGTCGCCTTGAGCGCGAGCGGCGGGATGATCGGCAGCGCTTGACCGCCGTAGCTGAGGCCTTCACTCGGCGATGCGGCTCCGAGCGTGATCGGTTGGTTCTGCACGGTGCCGAGGCACGGCGCGAGCTGGCGGCTGAGCAGCGACGGGAGCATCTCTTTCGGCGCGGTCGCATCCATCAGGCTGAGCACGTCGGGCTCGCGTGGATGAACAGGCGTGTTCGTCATCAGATGAAACACGGCCATCCGATCGAGGATGTCTTGCGAGAACTGGCCGCCCGTCGCGGGGGTCGACCACGGCATCGCGGCGCTGGTCGAGGTGCCACCGATCGTGAACGCTGTCTGCTTCATCGACGGATCGAGGTTGTGCGACACCGTCGCGAGTGCGCCCCCGCCATACGTGCCGGGCGCATTCGCATTGAGCGGATCACCATTGCCGGACGTCGCGAGGATCACGTACTGCGGCCTGGTGTTCGCGCACGTGCTCATCGTATCGGCGAAGGCTTGGGGCCCGCCGGCGAGCAGCTTGGTCGGAATGCCGGTCGCGAGCGAGCGAAGTCCGAGCAGGCCCGCGCCGAACAGAGTCGAGGACAGAATGGTTCGTCGAGTAAACGTCATGGCGGCTCCTTACATCCCGATCCCGATAAAGGACGGCGACAGACACGCGGCGACGAAGGTCGAGCGCAGTGCATCCGTCTTCGTCGCGCCGCCCGTGACGGCGTCGTTGAAGTGCGAGGTCAGCGCGTCCAGCACAGGTGCCGTGCGCTCGTCCGAGCTCGTGAGTCCGATGACGATCGAGACGAACTCGTTGATCGCCGTGGTCGGATCGGTGCTCACCCAGACCTTCTGGTTGGGCTGCTTCGGGTTGGTCTTACCGTCGACGACCATCGCCGAGATCGTCGCGCAGATGTTCTCGAGCCCCGCGCGATAAAACAGCGTCGGCTCGTTGGGCAACACCGGAATCACGCCACCGCGGCCGTAGCCGTCCGAGGGCATGCCGGTGATGATCTGCGCGAGCGCGGTCTTGCCGCCAGTCTGATTGATTGCATCCAGCTGACAGATATCGACGAAGCCGAGCCGATGATCGAGCTGCGCACATAGATGATCGCGACGCGACACCGCGATGACCTCGCTGTTCGTGACGTAGGTCTTGGTCTTCGTCGCATTCGTGGTGATCGGCGAGGCGAGCAAGTCGCGCACGAGCTGGTTCCACTGGTTGCCGTTCGCGAAGTCGGTGACGATCTTCTGGAACACCGGATCGCTCGGATCACACGGCGCGGAGTTCGCGTAGTAGCAAAGCTTCTGCGCCCACGCTTGCGGCACGAGCGGATGCGTCGCGAGGAGGTGCGCGAAGTCGGCGATCGTGCTCATCGGTTGCACGACCTTCTGGAATGCGAACAGGCCAGGCTGCTGGACCAGCGACGTGTCGGTCTGTTGGTTGTAGTACCAGGAGTACGTCGACGACAGGATCGAGCGCGTCGGGTCGAGCAGCTGATGGCAGCCAAAGCATGCGGTAGCGGGCGCGGCGTGCTCCGCATCGAGGCCGGGCGTGGTGCCCGGCGTGGTGCCATCCGTGCCGTCGATCTGCGCGCCGGTCGCGACGATCAGCGCCTGGTTGACGGTGACGCGCATCTGGTTCGAGGCGTTCGTCGGCCAGTTCGCGAAGAACGCGGGTGTGAGAAAGCCGATGCGTGGCGTCTCGAGCACGAGCTCGGACTTCGTACGCAACGACGAGAGATCGTAGAACCGGGTGACCGCTTCGGTACCGTTCGGCGGGCGAATCGTCACGAGCTTCCAGTCGGTAAAGTCCGACGCCACGAGCTGCTGACCGGCGCCCGTGCCGCCCCGGATCGCGCACGAGCTCGTCCCGACCTTGTGAGCCGGAATGACCCCGTAGAGGATGTCGAACATGTTCACGGCGGTGGCGTTGACCTGGATCGGATCGACGTTGTTGCAGAGCGGATCGGGGTAACCGGCCTGCAGCGCGACATCTACGTTGTAGAAGTGCATGTAGTTCGGGCTCGTCGGATCGAGCGAGTCGGCGAGCGGAATCGGCCCCGCGGCGGTCTCGAGCGTGATCATCTTGCCGACGTTCGCCTTCTGGAACAGATCGGTGATCGCCGCGGCATCGTTCGCTTGGTGCGACTCGAACCAGGCGTAAAGCAGCATCAACGCCGGTGTCATCATCAACTGCTTGGTCTCGAACGAGCTCGTGAACGGCTTGCTCGCACCGTTCATGCCGAGCACCGTGCGCGCGAAGCTCTCGCGAGCGTTCTGGACGAGGAGCGGCAGCGAGCGACCCGCGCCAAGTCCGTTCGGCGGCGCGATGTCGATGAAGTTCGCGGTCGTGATCTGGGTCTGCTGGAACGCGAGCTCGAAGAACACCATCATCTTCTGCTGGTACTCCGGCGTCGCCATCCACGTGTCGATCAAGCCCGCCAGCGCGGTCGGATCGGCCACGACCGCGGAGACCTCGGCATCGGTCGGCGCGAGGCCGACGAGGATGTTCTTGACCTTCGCGACATACACCGAGGGCGACTCACCATCGAACTCGGGGGTCGTGTTGATCTCCGGTCCAGCGCAGCTGGTCGCGAGGACCAGCGCTGTGCGAACGAAGTGGGGCAGCATGCGTCGAAGAGTCATGGCGTTCCTCGGGTTCCCATAGAGCAAGGAATCGGCCAGTCCGATCGGGTCACAGGCGCTAAAATCGGCCGGTGAATTCGGGCATTTCGCCCGCGTGTCGGCGGCTCCCGACATCCGCTTGTAGGGTCGACCCTGCAAGCGCTCGACAGTGAGACGCTGTGTTCAGCGCGTCATTTGTCGACGGTGATGGCGCGACATTCGCAGTCAGCCCGCCTCGTGTACCGTGTGCAGCCTGTGAAGTACCTGTGGTTAGGAACGCTCCTGATCGGAGCATGTGATCTCGCGGACAAGTCGGCCCAGGATCGCCCGCTCACGCTCGAGTACGTGACCGAGACGATCTTGAAGCCGAGCTGCGGCACCGCGGAGTGCCACTCGGCGATGAAGGCAGAGAAGGGCGACATCTTCGATAGCGTGGCGGCCGCGAAGCAGTCGATCGAAGTCACCCATCCAGATCTCGTCGCGACCTGCGCATGGCTCGGCAAAGATCTCGAGACCTGCGCGCAGAACAATGACGATATCGCGAGCTCGTATCTGATGACCGTGATCACGGTCGGTGACTACAGCGACGGCAACCTGATGCCACTCGACCAACCGATGTCGAACCAGAACATCCTCCTGCTGTCGCGCTGGATCCGCGAGGGCGCGCAGGGTCTCGACAAGCCGGTCTTGCAATGAAGCGCGTCCTCGTGCTGGCCATCGTGATGGGTGCGCTTCGCATCGCCCAGGCCTATCCGCAATTCCAGTTGATCAAGGATCAGACCTGCTCGAGCTGTCACCTGTCGCCGGCGGGCGGCGGCCTCTTGTCCGAGAACGGCATGGCGACCGCCGAGTCGATCTCGCAGTGGGGCACCACACCCGAGTTCTTCTACAACAAGGTGCCGCTGCCGTCCTGGCTCGAGCTCGGCGGTGACCTCCGCAGTGCCGTCGGGTACGACGTCGCGGGTGATCAGAATCGCCGCTTCGTCGGGTTCCCGATGCAAGCCGAGGTCAATGCGGCGGCGACGTACAAGAACTTCTCGCTGCACGTGACGGTCGGTGCACGTGATCCGAAGTGGGCAGACAATTCCAGCCAGATCGACACGTCGACCTTGTTCGCTTCGCGCGAGCACTGGCTGCAGTGGCAAGACAAACCCGGCGAGACCGAAGGCCTGTTCGTGCGCGTCGGTCGCTTCATGCCGGTGTTCGGGCTGCGCTTCGCCGAGCACGTCTACTACGATCGTCGTTACGGCGGCACGCCGCTCTACGGCGATACCTACGGGACCGCGGTCGAGTACGTCAGCTCGAAGTGGGAAGCCCACCTCACCGGCTTCATCCACGATCCGATCCTGAAAGATTCGATCGAGCGCGGCAACGGCGCCACGTTCTACGCGGAGACGCGGTTGACCACGACGACCTCGATCGGTCTCGAAGGCAAGCTCGACGACACCCCGGATGACCTCACGTACTACGGCGGTGTCACCGCGAAACAGCAGGTCGGTACGAGCGTACTGGTCCAGGGCGAGGTCCAGCTGATCCATCAAAAGATCGACGAGGGCGGCAAGGTCAACCAGCTCGTCAGCACGATCGTCGGCTCGTACTTCCTCGGCCCCTTGATGATCGACCTCGGGGCGAACATCTATCACTCGAACCTGCACTTCGCGCTACTCGATCAAGAGGCGCTCGATCTGAACATCCACTGGTTCATGACCTCGCACGTCGAGATGTTGCTCACGAATCGGTTCCAGGCCCAGGCGTTCGGCGCGGATGGTCCGAACTCGGGCTACTCGCTCGTCCAGGTCCACTATCGGCTGTGACTACTGCGGCAGCGTCATCGTGACGCTCACGCCGCCGCCGGCGCGATTCGCAAGGGACACGCGCCCCCCATGGGCCTCGGAGATCTCGCGCACGAGCGCGAGGCCGAGCCCGGTGCCACCGCGCTTCGTCGAGTAGAACGGCAACAGCGCGTTCTCGAGCACCGCCTGGTTCATCCCACCGCCTCGGTCGCTGACCTCGATCGCGACGTTCGCACCGGACCGGCGGATCTCGATCGCGATATCACCGGCCGCCGATCCGGACTCGTGCGCATTGCGCAACAGGTTCAACAGCGCTTGCTCGAGTTGCGCGGGATCGAACCGGCCAGGTGCCTCCGGGAGGGCGGCACCGATCCCGAACGAGACCTGCGCGCGCAGCCGATCGACGAGCTCGCGCCACGAGCGCGATTCCAACCGCGGCGTCGGTAGCTTCGCGAACTTCGCGTACCCCGAGATGAACTGCTCGAGGTGCTTCGCCCGCTCCGCGATCGTGGCGAACACCTTCTCGAGCTGGGTGTACTTCTCCAGCTTCAAGAGCTCGTTGCCGGAGTGTGCGAGCGAGGCGATCGGCGCGAGCGAGTTGTTGAGCTCGTGGCTGATCACGCGGATCACCTTCTTCCACGTGCGGACTTCTTGGCGGTGCAGCTCGACCGTGAGCTGGCGAAGGATGAACAGCTCGTGTGCGCGGCCATTGAGGCGGAACCCCGAGCGCGCGAGGTAGAAGATGTCCTCCTCCTGATCATCGGCCTTGGCAACGACGAACAAGCCATCGCCGCCACGTGCGATCGCTTCGCGCAGCGACTCCGGCGCCTCCGCGAGCAGGGCAGGGAGCTTCAAGCCTTCGAGCCGGCGCCCGTCGCGCAGGAGCTTTCGTGCGGCGAGGTTGCCGTGCACGATGTGCCCGGTCGGATCGACGAGCAGCATCGCGACCGGCGTGTTCTGGACCATCGTGTCGAGCAACAGCTCGCGCTGGACGAGCGTCTCGCGCTGTGCGCGCAGCGTATCGCCGAGGGAGTTGTGCGCCGCGACCAGATCGCCGAGCTCGTCGTTCTTCGGCCACGCGAGCGAGAATGCGAAATCGCCATCGCGGTAGCTCGTCACGGTGCCTGCGAGCGCACGGAACATGGCCTTGACCGGCACGAAGGGCCGGCTGATCGCGTAGAGCGTGACGGGCAACATCACGCCGAGCGCTACGCCCGCCGCGAGCCGTGGATCGCCGAGCCAGTCCTCGAGGGCGAGGACGAAGCCGACCGCGATCGCGACGAGCACGAACGCGAGCAGCGCGACGCGCCAGGTCAACGAGGTTCGGAGGCGAGTCATGTGGTGCGAGGGATGTCGAGCTTCTCCATCCTCCGGTAGAGCGCCTGGCGACTCAAGCCGAGCTCGGCCGCGGCTTGCGCGATGACACCGTTCGCGCGTGTCAGTGCCGCCTCGATCGACGAACGATCGACTTCGACCTCGCCGGCGATCTTGGGCAGCGCCAGGTCCGCCGCGGTGAGCACGGGTTTCTGCGAGAGCAGGGCCGCGCGCTGCAGCACGTTCTTCAGCTCGCGTACGTTGCCGGGCCACGCATGCCGCCGCAGCGCCGCGCTCGCATCGGCGGAGAGCTGCTTGCCGGCCGCGAGGAAGTGCGCCGCGAGTGGCAGGATATCGTCGGGACGGTCCGCGAGCGGCGGTACGCGAACCTCGATCGTGTTCAACCGGTAATACAGATCTTCGCGAAACGTACCCGCGCGGATCATGGCATCGAGGTCCGCATTGGTCGCGCTGATCACGCGCACCTTGACCTGGCGCTCCTTGTTCGAGCCGAGCCGCTCGAATCGGCCGGTCTCGAGCACGCGCAACAGCTTCATCTGTCCTGCGAGCGAGAGGTTGCCGATCTCGTCGAGGAACAGCGTGCCGCCATCGGCCGAATCGAACTTGCCATCGCGCGCGCGCGTCGCACCGGTGTAGGCCCCGACCTCGGCGCCGAACAGCTCTGCTTCGAGCAGCTCGGAGGGCAACGCGCCGCAATTCAAGGTGACGAACGGGCCGCTTCGCACGGCCGAGTTCGCCTGCACGATCTCGGCGATCTTCTCTTTACCGGCGCCGTTCGGTCCACTGATCAACACGGGCACGTCGGCGCGCGCGACCTGGCAGGCGAGCCCGATCACGCGCTCCATCGCCGGATCGGCGAACACGATGTCGCGCAGATCGTAACGATGCTCGAGCTCGGTGCGGCGGCGATTCTCGTCCGCGCGGCGGCGGGAGAGCTCGCGCCTCGCGACCGAGAGCTCGAGCAGGTTCTGCACGCTCGTGAGCAGCTTCGTGTCGTCCCACGGTTTCGCGAGATAGTCCGCGGCGCCGAGCTTGACCAGCTCGACCGCGGCCTCGAGCTGGGTCCACGCGGTCAACAGGATCACGGGCATCTCCGGGAACCGGGCGCGGATGGTCTTGAACAGCGCCGCACCTTCTTCGCCCGAGGTCGTATCGGAGCGAAAGTTCATGTCCTGGATCACGACGTCGACCGATTCCTGCGCGAGGAGCTCGAGCGCGGCAGCCGGCGACTCGGCCGAGAGCACCGTGATCTCGCGCAACGAGAACAACACCTCGAGCGCCGTGGTGACGGCCGGGTTGTCGTCGATCACGAGTGCAGTCGGCACGGGCACGAGACTACACGGACCGCGTGGCGATCGCAGGTGGGATCGCCTAGGCGCGCAGCGCGGGGCCGAGCACCGCGAGCTGGCCGAGGCACCAGAGCAGACTCGCGCCGATCGGCAGGAACGAGGCAGGCAAGCGCCCGACCTGGTACTTGTCCATCATCCACATGTTGATCGCGTAGGCGAGCACCATCCCGAGCACGATGCCCGCGGTCGCGAGGATGAAGTTCTCGGTCTGGAAGTAGCGCAAGATATCGCCGCGCGTCGCTCCGAGCGCACGGCGGACACCGATCTGGCGCGTGCGCTGCTGGACCCAGAAGCTCGCGAGCCCTACGACCCCGAGCGCGGTGACCACGAGCAGCGTGATGACGACCACGCCGAGTAACCAGGCCATCGCGCGGTCTTGCTTGAAGTGCTTCTTGCGCACGTCCCCGAACGGCAGCCGATCGAGGATCAACCGATTCGGATCGACGCCTCGCAGCGTGGGCTCGATCGCGGCGATCACGGCATCTCGCTGCGTCGGATCGACGCGGAGGACGTAGTTGCTCCCCTCGGTGTAGGGCACCTCCTCGGGGGTGATGATCGCGAGCCCGCGTTCGCTCAGCCCACCGAACTCGTTTGGACGTTCGAGCCGCTCGACGATCCCGATGATCGGTACGCGAGTCTTCCCCAGGTAGATCGCCTTGCCGAGTGCGGCCTCGCCGGGAAACATCCGCTCCGCGACGGCCTGGGTGATGATCACGCACGGGGTCGGCGTCTCGTCCGCCTTCTTCGATTCCACGATCTCGGTCGGCGAGAAATCGCGGCCTGCGATCAGATGGAGCCCGAAGGTCTTCACGATGCCGCCACCGCCGAGATAGCGCGCGACGTGGACGGGTGGGTTCGGGTCATCGGCGAGGGTCGAGATGCTCGTGGTCCACGCCGAGCCGCCGAACGGGACCTGGTTCGTCGAGACGACCGCCTTCACGCCCGGCACCGCGCGCAGAGCGACGAGATCCTGGCGCGTGATCACGTCGGGGTCGGCCTTCTGGCCGATGCCGGTCAGGATGACCTGGACGACCTCTTCTTCCGCGACCCCACTCGGTCGGTTCATGTTCGCGAGCCTCTCGCGGATCAGGAACACCGCGTTGCACACGATCGCGCACGTGAAGGCGATCTCGAGGATGACGAGCAGTGCCGTCGTGCGATGACGGCGCAGGGTCGAGATGATCGGAATGAAGTCCATGGGATCCTCAGTGCGACTTGAGCTGGAGCGCCGGCGCGATCTGGCAGCCGCGCCATGCGGGTAAGAGGCCGGCGATCACGCTCGAGCAGAGTGCGATCGCGAAGGTCGCTCCGAGCATCGGCAGATCGAGCTCTGCGAGGGCGGAGTAGTTGGTCGGTTGATGGCGCACGGCCCAGAGCCCGAGCCACGCGAGTACGAGGCCGAACGCGCCACCGACGAAGCCGATCATGCTGGCCTCGACGATCAGCTGCGTGAAGATCGAAGCGCGCGAGGCGCCGAGCGCACGTCGCACGCCGATCTCGGCCGAACGCCGCAAGAACTTCGTGAGCAAGAGGCCCACCGTGTTGACGAGGCAAACGACCAAGAAGCTGAGCGCCACCCAGGTCTGCAACTTCGCATCGCTCGGGACCACGTTCTCGGAATCGAGCCATTCGGTGACATCGCGCAGGCGAACGTTCGGCGGGCGACCGTAGACGCCCTTGCGAAACTGCTCGCGCGAATAGTTGACGAGGTAGTCGTAGTACGCGGCGGCCTTCGCATCGCTCGCGAGCTCGACCCAGTACTGGATCCAGATGCACGGGGCGCCGGCATCGAGTTGATCTCCCTTGTCGTCGCCCCAGCAGGTCAGCTCGCCGTCGTGACCGAGCTTGAGATCGCGCGAGGTCGTCCACGGCACGTAGAGCTGCTCGGCCGCCGTATATGCCCCCATGCTGAGATCGAAGAAGTGCGGCTCCGGGTGCCAATCATCGATCACGCCGAGCACCCGAATCTCGGTGCCTTCCATGCGCATCGTGAACCCGACGACGTCGATCGAGCCGAACAGCTTCTCGGCAAGCGGCTTCGAGATCACGGCGACGCGTGCATGCGCGGTGTCGTCATCGGCGGTCCACCCGGCACCCTTCAGGAACGGAACCTCGAACATCGGAAAGAACTCGGTCGACGTCCAGCGGCCATGAATTCGAAAGGGCGAGAGGCCCGGGCGCTGAGGTTCGATCGCGACACTGCCGCCGGTCATGATCGCCTGACGATCCGCTTTGTGATCGCGCAGCAGGGTCTCCGCGTCGGTGCGCGTGAGCTGGTTCGCCGGCTCCTGGCCCATGATGTACCCGTCGGCTTCACGCGGATCGAGCTGCACGTTGTGCAGCTGGTGGCTCTTACCCGGAATCGGATCCGCGGAGAGCACGTGGAGCACGGTCAGCGTGGTCATGCTCGCACCGACGCCGAACCCGATCGCGACGATCATCAGGATCGTCAAGCCGAGGTTGCGGCGCAGGCTGCGGCGCGCGAGGTCGAGGTAATAGCCGAACACCTAGACCGCCCGGCTCGTCAACGAAGGTGCGCGTTCGACATCCGAGGCGACGCCATCGACGATGTGGATGTTGCGCTGCGCGCGGGCGGCGATCTCCGGATCGTGCGTGACGATCACGACGATCGTGCCCTGCGCGTTGAGATCCTCGAGCAGCTGCATGACTTCGCGCGCCATCTGCGAATCGAGGTTGCCGGTCGGTTCGTCGGCGAGGAGCAGCGTCGGCTCGCCCGCGATCGCGCGCGCGATCGCGACTCGTTGTTGCTGTCCACCCGAGAGCTCGGCGGGGTAGTGGCGCTTGCGCGAGGCCAGGCCCACGCGCTCGAGGGCGGTCTCGATCCGCTTGTGGCGCTCGCCGCGCGAGAGCTTGCGATAGCGCAGCGGGACATCGACATTATCGAACAGGTTGAGATCGGGGATCAGGTTGAAGCTCTGGAACACGAACCCGATCTTTTCGTTGCGCAGCTTCGAGCGCGTGCGATCGTCGAGCCCTTTGACATCGACGCCATCGAGCTTGTACTCGCCACCGGTGAGATCCTCGAGCAGGCCGGCGATGTTGAGGAACGTGGTCTTGCCCGAGCCCGAGGGACCGGTGACCGCGACGAACTCGCCGGCGCGCACCTCGAGTGTGAGATCGCGGACCGCGTGGGTCTCGACCATCTCGGTCCGGTAGACCTTCGAAACATCTTTCATGTGCAGCATCTGTTGCTCCTAGTTCGCGATCCGGACGCGCTCTGCCGTGCCGAATTGATCGGCGCCGCTGACGACCATCTGTTCTCCGACCTTCGCGCCCGAGAGCAGCTCGACCGCCTCGAGGCTGACCGAGCCGGTCCGGATCGGCCGCCGCTCGGCGACGCCATCGGTGACGAAGTACGCGAAGCTCGCGCCATTGGTCTCGAGGAACGAGCCGCGCTCGACCTCGATGACGTTCGTGCGCTCCTCGATCAACACGCGCGCGGTGAGGCGCTGGTTCTGGCGCAAGCCCTCGGGCCGCTTCGCGCCGAATTCGATCCGCGTGGCGACATTGCCGGCGACGACCTCGGGCGAGACCGAGCGGATCTTGCCGGCGAACGTGGTGTTGCCGGACCGGATCTCCGCGGCCATGCCGAGCGCGAGGTCGCGCGCGAAGCTATCGGGCACCTGGATCTCGAGCTCGAACGCTCCGAGGTCGACGACCGTGAGGATCGGGGCATTGGCCGCGACGACGGTGCGCTGGGCGACGAGCAACTGCCCGACCTGACCCTCGACGGGAGAGGTGATGTCGAGGGCCGCGACCTGGCGCTCGAGCTCCTTGACCACCGAGCGCTGGCGATCGAGGCCTTGTTGCTTCGTCCCGAGATCGAAGGTCAGCTCTTTTCCTGCGAGCCCCGCCTCGACGCGCGCGTGCGCGAGCACGATCTCGGTCTTCTTCAGGACATCTTCGGAGTGCCGCAGCTCGAGCTCCGAGATCACGCCACGGCCGAACATCTGGCGATTGATCTCGACCTCGCGCGCGGCCGCTTGATGATCGATCTCCGCCTGCGCGATCGCTTGTTGCTGATTCGCGCGGCCGTGCTCGATCTCGAGCCCCGCACGACCGACGTTCGCTTCGAGTCCCGCGAGCGTCGCTTGTTCTTGCGCGAGGCGCGCCTGCAGCTCGGGACTCGCGATCGTGGCGAGCAGCTGGCCGAGCTTCACCCGGTCGCCGGCACGCACGCGAAAATCGACCGCTCCCGCGGCGATCGCATAGAGCGTCGGGCTGTTGGCGGCGACCACGCGGCCATCGGCGACGACATCGCGCGTGAGCGTGCCGCGCGAGACCGTCGCGATCCGGAGCTTCGAACGATCGATGCTGCGCTGGGCGCCGAGCCAGTTCCGCACCAGGTAGCCGCCGCCGCCGAGGACTCCGAGCACGATCACGCCTGTCGAGATCCACCTGCGCCACGGTCGGTTGACTCCCGGCTTGGCGAGCACGCGGTCGGTGGCGGAGGTATCGCGGATCATCGGACAGCAAGGCCTATTGCCAGGCCTGTGCCGCGCTAACCGTTCGAGATGCTTGGAGTGGTCCGTGTCCGTCGAGCGTGTTCGAGTGTCCGGTCGGTGTCCGCGGACACTCAGGCGAAGAGCGAGGTCTGCGGCCCGGCGAGCGTCGTGTCGCCGATCAGATCGTGGACGTAGGTGTGCGGCCACGAGCGGCGGGCCTCTTCGGGCAGCTTACCGTAGCGCTCGCAGTACGCGCGGACCCACTTGCGAGTGTGCGCGTTCGAATATCCGCCGCCGGTGATCGGGCCGAGCTCTGGCTCGTACCGCGCGCGGATCTCGTTGAATCGTTCGTCGCGTAGCACCTTCGCGCAGACCGAGGCCGCGGCAACGGCGGCGTGATGATCCTCGGCGTGATCGAGCGAGGTGAATTGCTCGTAGCGTGCCGCGAGTGGGCTGAACATGCGCTTGCCGTCGGCGATGATCTTGTCGCAGCTCGGCGCCTGATCGATCATCTTGATCGCGATCTCTCGCTCGAGCACGTTGAGCTCGTTGCGACAGACGCGCGCATCGATCTCGGTGTGCGAGACCTCGATCACCACGACGAAGTGTGCGCGCAGTCGGATCTCTGCCGCCAGCTCGGCGCGGATCGCATGTGCATCGTCGCCCGCGCCATAGGCCTTGGAATCGCGCAGGCCCTTGCGCGTGAGTGCCGCCGCGGTCTTCGAATCGAGCGCCACCGCCGCCATCACCATCGGACCGACCGAAGGACCGCGGCCGGCCTCGTCGATCCCGAGCGTGAGCCGGTTCGGAAATGGGTTCGTCGGCCGACCCGGGAGCTTGGCCTTGCTCGCCTTCTTCGGGGTGATCAAGGGCGCAGAATAGGGACCGCGGATCGCTAGGTCAATCGCGAACTAGCCAGCTCGAGACCACGCGCCACCCCGACCTCGAGATCGAGCGCCTGGACATCAGCGACCGAGCTCCAGTGATCGAGGCGCGCCGCGATCGCGGTCAGCGCTTCGACCGCGGCCTTCTCGAGCGGCTCGCCGATCTCGTGATCGAGGTCCGGCGCCGCGCGATACAGTGCGTGATAGATCGAATCCTCGGCGAGCTCGAGACGCGGCACGTCGTTCTTGAAGAACGCATCGACGTAGCCACCCTCGAGATAGCCGCGCAGATACGCCCGCGCACGATCGAACACCCGCGACATCGCGAGCCCGATCCGATCGGCCGCGACGCGCTCGAGATCGCCCGCGACATCGCGCTCGAGCAGCGTACCCAGCGCACGTGCGGCCGCCTCGGCACCGCGACTGCGCCGCACGAGATCCGCGGCGACCCGCTTGCGTCCACCCTCGATCGCCGATTCGAACCCGGAGGAGAGTAGGGCGAGCAGATATTCGCGATCGGCCGCCGTCGCCGTATGCGACGAGAAGGGCAGGCGGCGAGGACGTACGAGATCGAGCACCTCGCGAGCGGCGCGGCGATACAGCGCGGTCATCTGATCCGAGAGCTCCTTGCGCTCGACGATGACCGCTTCGCTCGCGAACTCGCGGGCCTGCTTCAACAACTCGTCGCGACCTGCGCGCGCGGCGATCACCGCCGCGGATTCCTGGTTGCGGCTCGCGGCCAGCGTTGCCTCGGCCTGACCGATCACCCCGCGCAGCAGCCGCGCGCAGGCATCGCGCTTGAGCGCGCGCGCCTGCTGGAAGAACCGCGTCTCGAGCGCGGTCTGCAGCGCGGTCCAGTTGCCGTCGTGGTCTTTCGACGTCGCGGGAGCGAGCTTCCACGCGAGCGCCTCGCGCGAGGAAACCGGCACGATCGCTTCGACCAGGTCGCCGAGCTCGGTCGAGATGAACGTGGTGACCTCGGTGCGCTCGTCGACACTCAGCTGATCGGCCTTGTTGAGGACGCCGAGCACGCGCTTGCCCTCCTCGCGGATCGAGCGCAGCGCCTTCTTCTCGCTCGCCTTGCCACCTTGCGCCGCGGTGAACACCCAGACCACGGCATCGGCCTTCGCGATGAACGCGCGCGCGGTCGCCTCGTGCTCGGGCTGGATCGAGTTGAGGCCCGGCGTATCGACGATGTTGATCTTCTCGAGCTGGGGTAGCGGCACCAGGATCTCGACGCGATCGATCGCGCGCGCCGCATCGGAAGTCAGCGCGCGCAGGTGCGCCATCATCGGATCCCAGCCGAGCTCGAGCGTGGTGCCATCCGCCGCGATGATCCGGCCGCCGCGCTCGCGCCCGTAGCGCACGACATTGATCGTCGCGGTCGTCGGCGTGATACCGGTGGGCGCGACCTCGGCGCCGATGAACGCGTTTACGAAGGACGACTTGCCGCTCGAGAACTCGCCCATCACCGTCACGAGCAGTGGCTGATCGAGCCCCGCGGCAGCCCGCGCGATCTCGCCAACGTGATGCCCGAGCTCGCGCTTGCTCGCGACGACGCGCTCGAGAAAGGCACAAACGTCCCCGATCTCCGTACCAACATTCGCGATGCCGAGCTCCGCGGCCCGCGCATCCGCGAGCACCGCGCGGGCCTTCGCATGGAGCGGCGCGACGCGCAGCGCGGCGAGGGCGCACGTGGCGGCACGCGCCGGATCTCCGGCCGCGAGGGCGAGCTTCGCGAGCTCGACATGTGCATCGACGTCATCCTTCGCGGCGGCGAGCTCGAGCAGCGCCCGCGCGGCCTCGGGCTGGAGCTTCGCCATCGCCATGCCGCGTGCGACGAGCGCGCGCGCATCGTTCGGATCTTTGGCGAGCAGATCGTTGCCCCACTGCGCGGCGCGGGTGTCATCTCCCGCCGCGATCGCGGTCTCGACCGCGGCGCGCAACACCTCGACGCTCGGATCGAGCGCGAGCACGCGGTCGTAGCTCGCGAGCGCCGCATCGAGGTTTCCGATCGACCTATGCGTTGCCGCGATCCGAGCATGCAAGGCGCCGCGTTTCGGATCGAGCTGCAGCGCCTCGAGATAGAACACGTGCGCCCTCAGCGCATCACGCTCGGCGAGCGCGGCATCACCCTGCGCGATCAAGATCTCCAACCGGATCAGCGCGGCGAGCGGCGTCGTCTCGCGCGTGTTCGCGGCGCGTGCCGCCGCCAGCTTCTCGCTCGCCTTGCTCGGCGAGTCCTCGACGAGCGCCAGCCGCCCCAAGCCGTACAGCGCGAGGGCCGCCGGCGCCTCCGTGCTCGCCGCGCGCTCGAGGTGCCGCGCGGCTTCGTCGTACGGCCCGCCATCGGCGACGAGCGCTTCCCCGAGCGCGGCGCGGGCCTCGCGATCCTCGGCATCCTCGACGACCGCCTTGCGGAGCTCGCGGATCGCCTTGTCCAGATCGCCGCGCCAGCGCCAGGCGATACCTGACCCGCGATACGCGTCCGCGAGCACTCCTCGATCGCCGCCGGCCTCGTTGACCGCCCGCGCGAGGGGCACCGCCGCCGCCTCGAACTTCCCGAGCTCGACCAGCGCCAACCCCGACCCCACCAGCGCCGAAGGATCGCCCCCACGTAGCGCGAGTGCGCGTTCGAAGGCCTCCTGCGCGTGCTGGGGATCACGCTGCGCGAGCCGCGCTTCTCCGAGGACGATCAGGGCCTGGCCATGGTCCGGCTTGGCGGCGAGCAGGGCCTCGAGCGAATCGATCGCGGCCTGCAGGTCCCCACGCGCGAGGAGGCTGCGCGCCTGGTTGAGCTGGTCGCGGTAGTCGTCGAGGACTAGCTCGCCGGCCAGGTCGCCGAGCTTGCGTTCCAGCCGCGACCACAAAGACATACCTGGAGCCTAGCATTCGATCCGCTGTTCACTTCGGCGCGGCTCGGCGATGCATTAGAATTACTCGCATGGGGAGACTCGTTTGGTTAGCCGCTGCTTTGGCAGCGGGTTGCGGAAATGTCGCGAAGGCGGAGCGCGCCGTCGATGCGGCACTGCCGGATGCGCTGTCGTGCACCGCGCCACAAGCCGACTGCAATGGTGTTTGCATCGACATCTCCACCAGCAGAGACCACTGCGGTGCCTGCGACGTGAGTTGCGGCTCGCCTCGCGAAGCTTGCGAAGCGAGTCACTGCGTCGACCAGTCTTCGAGTTGCGCGAAGATCTTCAACTCCGATCCGAGCGCGAAGACAGGCATGTACACGCTGCTCGATCAAACAGTCGTCTATTGTGACGCGACCGTTCCGGATGCGACCTACAACGGGCTCTTCATCGCCCCGTACAATTCCGCACCGGCGGGATATGACATCGTCACCGCCGCGAAACTCGCCGATCCTGTGGCGCAGACCGCGTTCGTGACGTTCTTCAATAGCCAGGGCGGCGTTCATCCGATCGCTACGTTCACGCCGGGAACCTGTTGCTACAAGGCGGATGCGACCAACGATCCGACGTTCATGTTTTTCGGCGCGGGTAATTATCTCTTCGTGGCGACCGTTTCACCGGCGAACAGCAGTTGTGGCGTAGCGCTCAACCCGAGCACGTCGTACACATTTGCGTTGGCCGGGTCGGCTGTTCAAGTGCCGGCCCTAGCAACAGATTTCTTTGCGACCCATGCCCCAACTGCCGCTGCCGAGTGCGCCGCAGTCAACAACGCGGCCTTTTTCTGGCGGAGGCGCTCGTGAAGAAGCTGCTCTATGTACTGCTTTGTTCTTCGGCGTGTGGTTCGGCTGGTGCCGCACTTCCCGACGCGTTCGACGTTCACGTCGAGGCTGTGACCGTGTCGCCTGCGACGGTGTTGACCAAGCGTGGCCTCGACATGCCGACGCAGCTCGCCGTGCTGGCCGCGTTAAACAATAACAAGTCGGTCGACGTTACGTCCGAAGCAACGTGGACCAGCTCGGACGAGACCGTTGCGAAGGTTACAGGCTCGGGCTTGGTGACTGCTATCGGCGTAGGGGTCGCGACGATCACGGCAAACTACGACGGCGTGATGGCGAATGCGACGTTCACGACCGCGGCACCTCGGATCTACATGACGGAAGCCGGCGGCGCTCCAGGAATTACGATGTTCGACGCATACGCGGTCGGGGACACTCCACCACTGGCGAGAATTACTGGGGCCGCGACGACACTGTCTTTTCCGTGGGCAGATTTCGTCGCCAATGACGAGATCTATGTGAGCGACAATAGTACGTCGGCAATCGACGTCTGGCCGATCACGGCCACCGGCAACGTCGCGCCAAGTCGACGAATCGTTGGCGCTCTGACCAAGCTCCAAGTGAACTACGGGCTCGCCGTCTACAACCACGAGATCTACGTCGCCGCGATGAACGAGATCCTGGTGTTTCCCGACACCGCCTCGGGAAATGTCGCTCCGAGCAGGGAAATCATTGGGGCAACGACCGGCCTCTCGAGCTCTGGCTACGGGCTCACGATCGACCACGACGAGATCTACGTCACCAACTCCTCGACCAATTCGATTCTTGTCTTTCCGGTCACTGCTAGCGGCGATGTCGCGCCCACGCGGCAGCTGACCGGGATCCCTGGCCTGGGTTTCAGCGTTACCTACGGTCTCCAGGTCTCCAACGGCGAGCTATACGTGGCAGATCTGACTGGCGTACGGACGTACTTGAGCTCGACGACTGGGCCCGCCATACCCATTCGATACCTTCACGGCACTGATACCGGCCTCGGGACCGTCATCGGTGTGAACATCGTCGGCTCCGAGCTCTATTCGGTGAACTATTCGACCGGCGGCATTCATGTTCATCCGCTGAAAGCGACGGGCGATGCGGCACCAACTCGCAACATCAGTGGCGGGATGACCACGATTTCGAGTCCACGCTACCAATTCATTTACTGATTCTAGTTGGCTGACTCGTACGCGCCGAGGTCCGGTGCGGTACCCGATGGATTCGGACGAGGCGAGCCGTCATGGTCGTCTGTCGTGGTAGAGGCAGGACTCGCCGCGCGCAGGTGAGCGTCCGGTCAACCGCACCCAAGACCGTGGTCGCGCGCAGCACTGTCGGGCTTGACGCCACGTGACGCTCGGTGGATGCGCACACCGCGAGTACCTGATCCCAACGACTACTGGACGCCGGATGAGGCGCGCCTTC
>JANXOP010000220.1 GCA_025357755.1 Kofleriaceae bacterium
GCGAACGCCACGCGCACGTGCTCGCGCGCGACCTTCGGCGTGTAGCCGAAGACCTCCTCGAGATACTCCGACAGTGAACCGCGACCGAAGTGGCTCCAGATCCGCAGTCGCACGGCCTGGGTCAGCAGGTGCGCCTTGTCGTGCTCGAGCCGGCGCTCCGCGTTCGCGATCCGGCGCAACTCTCGATCGACGGCCTCCGGGCCCATCGCCAGGTTCGCGATGACTCCGTCGATCTGATTCGATTCCGCAGACGCTTGACCCACTTGAAACATCACCCACTCCTCGTTGCGTTGAGGAGGTCACCGTAGCACTGAGTTTTTCGGCTCGATGGCGTACGTTCTCGACGACGATTCGGCGGTGCGAGCGATCGTCTCGAGCTGCGTGGCGAAGGCGTTGCGAGACGTGAAGCCAGCGCGTCTCGTGAGCGAAGAGCTCGAGGTCGCGGTGACCCGTCTTGCGACCCGACAAATCACGTCAACGACAAACCGCGTGCAGCGAAGGAAATCGTCTAGCGGAGATCTTCCCGAGTCACACACTGTCCGCGACCCGGACAACGCTGCAGTCGATCGCGTTCACGAGACCGCCCCCACGTGAGGCGCGCCCGCGTCGCTGCTTCGATGGCGCTCTTTCGATCTGGCATGGCGCGTCGCCGACAAAACGAACCACAAGGCGGTCCAGTGCCGCTGGCACCTCGAACGAACCATCGCCGAGAACATCGGCGATCTGCTGGTTGCTGCGACACTCGTACCCTGCGTACCTCGGGTGCTCGCCGATTCGAGTGGCTTCGCGCCGCGGAGCAGATGCGATCGGAAAACGTCGATGCCCCCCGTGGGAAGTCGAGCGCCCCAAACGTCCGTCGTCGTCGAGTGGCCTCGTCGACGACGAACCTATCAATGCCCCATGCGAAACACGACGAACCGAGACCGCGAAGATCGACCACTCGCCTGTGGCTGCGAGGCTCGCGCCGTGCGCACATCGGTCGATCGAGAGTCCGAGTGATTCCGCGCCGCGGAGCTCGCGCTCGAAGAACGTCAACGTCCCCGTGGGACGTCGAGCGCAGCCGACGGCCATCACGTCACGTCACGTCGCATAGCAGTCGCCGAATGCCGTCACGTCGTGTCGCGGACCAACCTATACCGCGAACATCGACGACTCGCCGGAGGCTGCGAAACTCACGTCATGCCCACGTCGATCGATCGACGGTCCGATTGCTTCCGCGTCGCGTAGGTCGTGCGCTCGAAGAACGTCAACGTCCCCGTGGGACGTCGAGCGCCGCCGCCGAACATTCAATGCCCCACGCGAAATCAGGACGAGCCGAGACCGCGAACATCGACGACTCGCCTGTGGCTGCGAGGCTCACGCCGTACACACATCGGTCGATCGATGGTCCAAGTGATTCCGCACCGCGAAGCGCATGCGAGCAGGGACGTCGAGCGCAGCCGACGGCTGCCGTCGCGTCGCGTCGCGGACCAACCGAGACCGCGAACATCGACGGCTCGCCGGAGGCTGCGAAACTCACGTCGTGCCCAGGTCGATCGATCGACGGTCCGATTGCTTCCGCGTCGAACATCGACGACTCGCCTGTGGCTGCGAGGCTCACGCCGTGCGCACATCGGTCGAGCGACAGTCCGAGTGATTCGCGCCGCGGAGCACCTGCGATCAACGTCAACGTCCCCGTGGGACGTCGAGCGCAGCCGACGGCTGCCATCACGTCACGTCGCCATAGCAGTCGCCGACTGCCGTCACGCCGCCGAGGCTGACGATGCCGATTCCGAGCCTGTTGCGCTTCGGACCGGTCGCAGCGCGCTGCGCCAGGATTCGATCCGTGCGCCGACCGCGACCCTCGGCACTGCGGCTAGACGTCGTCTTCGTCAGCTTCGTCGTCGAACGCCATCTCTGCTGCCGCCGCGAAGTTGCGAAGCTCGGGAATGAGCTCGCGTGCGCGCTGGTGCCACGCGACGGTGGGCTCCTGGTGCGCGATCTGGCGGATGACGAACGACCACACCTTCGCATGCGTCGTCGTGGCTTCGCGCAGGCCGAGAATGAGCGGCAAGCAGCGCCGCAGCGCGACAAGCACGCCGGCCGCTGCGGCGTTGGTGCGCGCGAGCTTCGCGATCCGCCCGACGAGCTCGGCGATCCCGGTCCGGTTCTCGATCGTCGGATCGGCGGCCAGTGCGATCAGCGCAGGGACCACGTAGGCAGCATCGGGCGCGAGCCGGCGGCGCGCGATCAAATGGAGTTGCCAGGCCTCGAGAGCCTTGTGGCGATCTCGCCACTCGGGGGAGCGCGCCAGGGTCAGGAGTGTGTGGGCATCGCCGAGGGGCTTGCCCGTGACACCGGTGCGCGCCTCGAGCTGGACGGTGCGCGCATACACGACCGCGCCGGCGAAGGTGGGGGCTGGTGGCGCGTGGACGAGATCCGCGAGCTCGGCCGGCGGTGGGTTCGCAGGCGGCACGACGATCGCGGGCCACGTGATCGTCGTCGGCGGGCCGAGGAACAGGTCGTAGCGCGCGACGGGAACCTGGAAGGCGCGGTGTTCGGGCGGCGGTTTGAAGACGGGTACGGAGGTGTGGTCCGCGAGCTCGACGCGGGCCCAGCCATTCGGTGGCCACAGCCGGTCGACCACCCACACGGGCGTGGTCGCGGACCCGGTGTGGACGTTCAGCGAGCCGGTCGCGGTGACGACGGTGTCTTCGCGCCACTTTCCGCGAGTGGCCGGGGTCGTGTGGTCCTTCTCGCGGATCGCGAGGACCGTCTCGATCGACCACTGTGCGGTGTCGAACACGAGCGCGCGCTCCAGATCTTCGAGAGCGACGACGAGGAGCGCCGGCGAGCGCACGAACACGACGAAGCCTGGTTCGATGTAGATCGGCGGGCCGTTCAGCAATCCCCGCGTGCCACCGGTCACCCGATCACCGAGCTCGAGCGGCTTCGGCACGGCGATCGACCGATGCTCACCGGATCGGCGGTCGAGCGTGTGGATCTGCGAGGACGTGCAGATGATCACGCACGCGTCGCTGCCTGCCTTGATCGTGCTCGAGTACGAGAGGTCCGGCAGCGTGGTTGCGCGGCCTCCCCACAGCGTGAAGGAGCGACCCTGGGCGAAATGCTCGCCGAGCTCGCGACCGGGAACGTCGACGAGGTTCGTGGTCGCGAGTGCGAACGGGGGTGCGTGAACGGCCTCGGGCTTGGGGGCGATGTGGGCGCCGGTCTCGAGGTTCAGGCCATACACGCGGCCCTCGGTCTCGATCCGGATCGTTCCGCGCTGCGCAGCGACGACCTTTGCGTGAACAGGGAAGCCGACGACGAGCTCCTTCGCCGGAATCGTCTCCACGCGGCGAGCATACAACACCGATCTCGCGAGCGGCCGCTACGCCTTCGTGCCGCGCAACTGCTCGATCGAGCTCGTCGACCGGTTCGGCAGTTGTCACGCGGTGTTCTGCTCGCCTGACTCCAACCTCTCGCCGAGCACCGGTAGCTCCTCGGCGTGTAGCTCCGAGGCGTGGGCAAATTGCCCGACGTGCAAATCGCCCGAGCGTCTAGCCCCGTGCGATGCCGCATTTCAATCCGTCGCGGTCACGGTGATTTACGAAAGCGGGTACGTTCGCGGCATGTACAAGCTTGCCGCGGTGATGATGTTGATGGCGTGTGGGAAGTCGGCTGATCAAGATAAAGCCAAGCCGGCGGAGACCCCGACGCCATCGAGTGCGCCGTCGGGCGCAGCGCCGGTGGCGTCGGCACCGGTGGCGGCGCCAATCGCGGTAACCGACGTCAAGGCGTGTGATCTGATCACCGCCGACGAGGTCGGCAAGATCTTCAACAAGAAGGTCATCATGAAAAAAGAGGCCGAGCCGCACAGCTGCTCGTTCGGCCTCGATCCCGCCGAGATGCAAAAGAGCATGGAGGCGATGACCAAGAACCCGATGAGCATGGTCGCCAAAGGCGGCATGAAGATGCCGGGCATGGATCAGCTGATCATCGAGGTCAGCATCGCTCGTGATGACCAGACCGAAGAGCAGATCAAAGCCACGTACAAGAAGATCGGCAGCGCGGCCGCCGGGGTGACAAAGAGCGCGCCGAACCCGGCGGGCGTCAAAGATGTCGTCACGGGAATGCACGAGCTCTCCGGTGTCGGCGATTGGGCGTTCACGACCAACGTCGCTTCGGTCGACATGGGCAATGCGATGACGCTCGCCGGTCGCTTGCTTCACGCGCGCTCGGGCGCGTGGAGCCTCACCCTCTCGACCACCATCTCGCCGGATCCAGGCACCGAAAAGCTCGACGCCAAGATGGCAGACGTCGCGCGCCCGATCACGGCAAAACTGAAAGCGCTTTAGGGCAGCGCGCTGG
>JANXOP010000190.1 GCA_025357755.1 Kofleriaceae bacterium
AGCTCGCGCACATTGCCCGGCCAGCGCTGGGTCGCGAGGTGCGCGAGCGCGGCATCGGAGAGCACGACGCGACCGCGCTCCGCGCGCAGCGCGGCTTGCTCGGCGAAGTAGCGCGCGAGCAGGCCGATGTCGCCGGGACGATCGCGCAATGGCGGCACCTCGATCGTGATCACGGCGAGCCGGTAGTAGAGATCCTCGCGGAACGCGCCCGCCGCGATCTGGTTCTGCAGCGTGCGATTCGTCGCGGCGATCACTCGCGCGTCGACACGGATCGCCGCGTTGCCGCCAACCGGCTTCACCTCGCCGTCCTGCAGTGCACGCAGCAGCTTGGGTTGCAGATCGAGCGGCAACTCGCCGATCTCGTCGAGGAAGAGCGTGCCGCTATCGGCCGCGACGAACAGCCCGCGCTTCGAGGTGTCAGCCCCCGTGAACGCGCCGCGCACGTGACCGAACAGCTCGCTGTCGAGCAGCGTGCCGACGAGCGCACCACAGTTGACCGGGACGAACGCCTGCGCCGCGCGGCGACCCGCGAAGTGCAGGGCGCGCGCGACGAGCTCCTTACCCGTGCCGCTCTCGCCGGTGACGAGCACGGTCGCATCGGAGTGCGCGACCTTGTCGATCGTCTCGCGGAGCTGGCGCATCGCCGGCGAATCGCCGACCATCGAGCCGTACGCGAGCCGCTTCGTGAGCGCGTTGTGGGTGTGGCGCAGCTCGTCTTCGGCGAGCGCGCGGTTGACGCACAAGCGCAGCTCGTCGGGTGAGAACGGCTTGCCGATGTAGTCACGCGCGCCGAGCTTCATGCCACGGACCGCGGTGTCGATCGTCGGGTACGCGGTGATCAACAACACCGCCGGTACCGGATCGCCGACCAAGAGCTTCGGCAACAGCGAAACGCCATCCTGATCGGGCAGGTTGATGTCGCAGAGGATGAGGTCGAACTTGTTGCGCGAGCCATCTCGGTTGATTGCCGCGATCGCGCCGGCCGCAGAGTCGACGGCTTCGACCTGATGCCCGGCTCGAGTCAGCACCTCCGAGCACAGGCTCCGGATGCCACGCTCGTCGTCGACGACCAGAATGCTACTCACGACTGTTGGGTATCACGACCCTGAACTCGACACCACGACCGTTCGGGCCGTCGACCAGCTCGATCGAGCCACCAGCCGTGGCTACCAGGTGCCTGCAGACAGCCAGACCGAGGCCGGTGCCCGTTCCGGGGGCCTTGGTCGTGTAGAACGGGTCGAACACCTTCACGCGGGCCTCGATGGGGATACCGGGACCGTCGTCGGAGACCGTGATGAGCGTCGCGATATCGCCGGGCATCGGCTTGGCGGTCACCTTGATCGTGCCGCCATGCGTGAACGCCTGCGCGGCGTTCTGGACCAGGTTGACCAGGACTTGCTGGAGCTGGCTGGCCTCGATCGAGATCAGCGCCTCGGTGGTGACCTCGGTCTGGAACACCGCGCGAACCTTCTTGAGCTGCGGCAGGACGAGCGCACCGACATGCTCGATCACCGCGCTCGGGCGCGACGTCCCCGCGGTCGCACCCGATCCGAACGCCGGCTCGCTCGGCCGCGGCGCGCGTGCGTATTCGAGCAGCGTGCCGATGATCTTCTTCATCCGCTCGGCTTCATCCGCGATCAGCTCGAGCGCGCCGCGATCCGGATGATCGGCGGGTTTGTCCTCGAGCATCAGCTTCGCGTAGCCGAGCACGGTGGTGAGCGGGTTGTTGATCTCGTGCGCGACTTGCGCGGACATCACGCCGACCGAGGCGAGCCGATCGCCGCGCGCGAGTGCCGAGGTCAGCTCGGCGCGCTCGGCGATCCGCTTGGCCATCTCGTCGACCGATCGCGCGAGCGTTCCGATCTCGCCGGGTCCGTGCACCGGCGGCTCGTCGGGCGTCATCCCGGCGGCGATCACGTCGGCCCGGCGCGCGAGGTCGGCGAGTGGGCGGGTGAGGCGGCGCGCGAAGAACGCACCGAGCGCGAGAGCGATCGCGAGCGCGGCGATGCCGATCGTGAGCGTGTCGCGGGTCGTCCGGCGAGCGAGCGCGTACGCCTCGGCCTCGGGCTGGCGATGGATGATCGCCCAGCGCACGCCGCGCAAGGATTGATAGCTCGACAGGTTGCGATACGCGCTGACCCACCCACCTTGCGAGAGCGTGCCTTCGACCGTCGAGGACAGCGCGCGATCGACGACCGGATCACCGACGAGCGAGGTCGCCGAGGTGCCGCTCGGATCGCTCGTCGCGACCGGCACGCCGCGCCCATCGATCACGATCACTTGCGCGCCCGGTCCGAGCCGCGCAGCCGCGATCACATCGTGCACGAACCCGAGATCGAGGGTCGCGACGAACACGCCCATCAGCTCGCCAGTGCGACCTCGCGCCTGCACGACCATGTGGATCTCGGGGTGGCCCTTCTCGAACACCGCATCTCCGATGTAGCCACCGAAGCTGTGCGAACCGATGTCGAAGCCGCCGGGAATCGGATCTCCGAATACGAGCTCGCCTTCGGGCGACAGGATCGAGAGTGTCTTGACGATCGTGAGGTCACGACGCAACCGGCGCGCGAGGAGCTGCGTGCTGCGTTGGTCACCAGCGGCATCGGCCCACTGCGACGCCGCGAAATCGACGGTGCGACGGGCATCTTGCAACGTGCCATCGAGCGCCGCGCCGAGCGCGCGAATATGCGCGAGCGCACCGCGCTGGACCTCGTCTTCGACGTCGTGACGCGCGCGCGAGATCGCGAGCGAACCTACGACGACGGTCGGCACCACGGCGGCGAGCGCCAGGACGATCAGCACGCTCCAGCGCAGCGACGACTTCTTGACCTTCACTTCGGTGCCTCCAGGCGACGCCAGCCGCGGCGCACGCCCGCGATCGCTTCTTCCGGCGTCGCATCCCCCGCGATCACCGCCGCGACGGCCGGGTTGAGATCGTCGAACAAGAGCGGCGTGACCACGGTGTGCGGTAGGCGCTCCGCATGCACGAGCGCGGCGAGCGTGTGCTGCACGAGCGTGGTCGCATGACCTTGCGCAGCCTCGAGCGTCGGAATGGTCGCGAAGGCATCGCTGAAGATCAGCGACACCGGCTCGGACGTGAGCTCTTGGGCGAGCCGCCACCCGGCGGCGGCTTGCGGCGCGCATTTCGGCACGACCAGCAACTGTCCGCCTCGCGGCGCGTGCGCGAGCTCGGACACTTCGATCTGATCGCGATCGCGAAGATCCGCGAGCTGCCACGGACCGGTCACCCAGTACGCGAGCTCGTGCGCATTCCACCGCCGCAGCTCGTCGGGCGCTTCGCTCCCCGCACTCGGCGGGGTCGCCGCGAGCGATCCGAACAAGCCCGAGAACTCGCGCAGTGCGCGGACCGCGCCCTCGCTCTCGATCTGCGTGGGCTCGAGCTCGACGCCCTCGGCGCGCAACCACGGCACCATCCAGTAGCCATCGACTCGTACCCCGAGGGGATGCGCGAGCCCGCCGGCCTGCGCGCGCGCGGCTGCCGCGGTGAGCTCGGCCACGCTCGGTCCCACCGGCGGCGTGCCGTTCACGCGCACGACGACGAGCCCGTCGATCGATTGCGGAACGGCCCACAGCGCGCCGTCGGCAAGCGCGAGCTGCTTGGCGATCGGTGACCACGCGGCACTCGCGAGGTTCTCGGGCGGTGCTTGCAGCAGGTGCGCGGCGACGAGCCCGGGCAACCAGGTCGCGTCGATCCGGATCAGGTCGGGACAGTCCTTGCCGCCACGCAGCAATTCCGTGATCACCTGATGCCCGCGCGCGAATGGCACGAGCGAGGCATCGACGACGAGGCCACGCTCCGCGATCGTCGCGTTGAACAGCTCGGTCTCGCGCGGATTGAACGTGTGGAGAAACCGGATCGCGTGGCTACTAGTTGCAGCGGGCGGCGAACCGCAGGCCGCTACAGCCGCTGCAAGCGCGAGACACCGCACGCCAACACTCTACGTGTTATTGATGGCGCGTGCGCAGCATGACCGGGTTCGGACGTGGGGTCGCCGAGCAAGGCGGCCTCCGCGCGACTGTCGATCTTCGTAGCGTCAACCACCGCTTCCTCGATCTCAAGCTGCGCGCCACGCTCGGGCCCGCGCTCGAGGAGCAGGTCGGTGCAAGGATCCGCGCCGCGGTCGAGCGCGGCAGCATCGCAGCCGCGGTCCACGTCGTACGCCAGGCTACCCATGCCTCCGCGCTGCGCATCGATGAAGCCGCCGCTCACCACGCGCACTCGACGCTGCGTCACCTGTCGACCACCCTCGGACTGCCACCGCCGGATCTCGCCCTCGTGCTCGCGCAACCAGGTGTCGTGATCGCGGGCGGAGAGGAGCCCGAGGCCGAGGCACCGGATGCGGTGGTGCTCGCCGCGC
>JANXOP010000206.1 GCA_025357755.1 Kofleriaceae bacterium
CGCGATTATCCGCGGCCGCGCGAGTGGTAGGATCCTCGCATGAAGCAAGCACTGGTCATCCTCCTCGCTCTCGCGCTGCCTGGCCGGAGCTTCGCAGACGCGGGCGCTGATCAGGCCGAGCAGGCGGTCGTGTTGATGGAACAACTCGCGAACGTGGTCGACGCCAACAAGGCCAACTGCGACGCGATGGGCGACAAGCTCGTCGCGTGGGCGGACGCGAATGGCGCGCAGCTCAAGCAGCTCAAGCAGGCCGGCAAGACGCTCACGGCGGAGCAGAAGAAGGCGTTCTCGGCAAAGTATGACGAGCGGATGAAGGCGGTCGGCGCGAAGATGATGCCCGGCCTCCAGAAGTGCCAGGCCAACCCGAAGGTCACGGGCGCGATGAAGAAGCTGACCGCGGGCTGATCGCACCGGCGCCCGTCGCGATCGGCGCGAACGCATCACGACGTGCACGACGCACACACCTCCGGAGCACGGGGCGCTCGTCAACGTTGCGGGTAATGGCGGCACTTACGAATTTCAGACGGCCGCAGACGGTGCCATCTCACTCACCCACTTGTTCGATGCGCTGCCCCTCGGACTCGTGGTTCTCGACGAGAGCCAATGGCCGCGCGGTCCCACAGCAGCATCACGAACGAGAACTTCTTCGAAGAGGTCGCCCACTCGGCGGCATGTTCCGCGACGCCATTGGCCGCACCCATATCGACACGACGGTCGAGATGTCATTTCCGTTTCCGCATTCTCAGCAGCCGCGTGATGCGAAGGTTCATCGCCGCGGCCGAGAAGAAACTCGCCGTGCAACAAGCTCCGCACTACGTCACGCTCGATAGCGACGGGATGCCGATCAGAGGGTCACAGAAGCGCGCGCGGCGTGGTGCAGGTTCTCCGACCGCTGATGACGCGCAAGCGAAGTACCGCTGGCCGCCACTGGCTGGCATGGGCGCGTGCTACTTCGCGACGCACACGCTCGCGCGCGTGTTCGTGCAGCTAAACGTCGCGATGCAGCAGCTCGTCGGCCGCGTCACGCTCGACAACCGAGGCCTCTCGGGCGCGCAGGTCCGGGTCACGCATACGGAGACGCACGAGATGATTGCCGAGGTAGCGAGCGGCCCCGATGGCGGGTTCTCGATCCCGAATGTGCCTGCGGCATCGGTCGTGGTCAGTGCGATCGCTACGCGCGACACGGATCTTCGCGGCGAGGTTGGCAAGCGACATCGCCAGCTGCACGCGGCTCGAATTTGCGGTACCCCACGGCGATGACAACCAAACCGCGCGACGTCGTCGAGGCGAAGGACGACGCCACCGTGGCTAGTCTAAGCGCCGCGGGTCCTGCCGCACCGCGAATCGAGGCCGCACGGCAAGCGGCGAAGCTGCGCTCGGTGGCTAGCCTCGATGCATTGATCCAGGCGTGCAGTGATCGCAACACGCAGCTGCGCCGCGCGGCCAAGGCCAGCCTCGTATCGCGCCGCGACAGTCCGGGCCTCGCCGACCATCTCCATATCGCGCTCGCTGCGCAGGCGAAACGAGCCCCCGCGGCGTTGAGCGTGCTGCCGGATCCCGATGAACCCGAGCAGCGGAGCGCCTACGAGCAAGTGTTGCAGCAGGGCGATGACGCCACCTTGCTGCTACGCGCGGCCGTGACGGTCGGCCTGGTCAGCACGGTCGAGCTGCCACATCTGCCGCTGGTCGAGTTGCTTCGTACGATCGCTCGGACCCACCGCCACCACGACCTCCGCTCGTTAACACGATCGCGCCTGGTCGAGCTCCGCGACGAGGTAACCCACAACGAGCTCGCCACGCTTTTCGGTGGTCCGCCGATCGCAGACATCAAGCTCGCTCAGGATGTGCTCCGCGCAGTGTACGACGTGGATGAACGCAACTGGCCAGGTCGAAATCGGCCATCCCCGATCGCCGCGTTCACGCAGGCACAGCCTGTGAGCCAGCACCGGTACCTGGAGCGCGCGATCGCGATCCATGCCGCGTTCCGGTATGCGCACCGCAACATTGATGGCGGATGAGACGGGACGTGCTGCGCCACGCCACGCCACGCCACGCCACGCCACGCCGCGCCGCGCCACGCGGGTGACGCTTGCGGATAGAAGAAGGAGTTGGTCGGCAACTTCAAGAACGGCGGACGCGAGTGGCAGCGGCAAGACGACCGGAATGGTCGCCGTTCACGATTTTCCGAGCACAGATCGCCCGCACGAGCGGCGGCTCGACGACCTCGGCTACGATGCCTCTCGTTCGGGAACGGGTTATGAACAGATTCTTCCTCGCTGTCGCTTTTGTGCTTGTCGCCGGTGCGCCTTCCATCTGGGCGAGGCCGGTCCCGTGTTCAACGAAGGCTAAGCCGCTCATCGATGTCGACCATCGCTACAACAATTTGCCCGACGGCGTCGGCTGGGTCTTCCAGCTGCTCGATAGCGGATCGTGGACGCTTTTCGAGCCCCCAGGACGATCGAGCGGCGCGGTCGACCACGTTCGAAAGCCCTCGCCGCTAGTCGAGGTAGGCCATGGCTGTTTCGATGCGGCCGCCCTGAACGGTCTGAAGAGCATGCTCGCGCGGGCCACCTGGAAGTCCACACACAGGGATCCATGTACAGCGATGAACCCCGTTGACGCCCAATCGTATGCCGTGCGCGGGAAGCACGTGTGGGTGTCCAGGCAGTGCAGCTCGGCGCAACTCGACACAGCAAGTGCAAACGCGGTTGATGCTATCGACGCACTGCTCGAGGCCGCGCGCAGCGCGAACAAGAAGCAGCCCTGACCGACCTCGTGAACGTTCCCCGCTTGGGAACGGTAACCTTCGTCTAGCCCCGATCGTCGGCGACGAATCGAACCCGATGGTAATCCGCATTGAACGCGTGCACATGGACGTCTCAGACACGCCCTGAACGACGTCATGCGCCGAGCTTGGCACGCAGGATCGCCGCCGCACTCTGCGGCAGGTCCGGGGAAAACTGGAGCCGTGCCCGGACCTCGGGCGGCAATCGGACCAGCACCGCGGCCCAGTCGTGCACGAGCACGCCTCGCTCGGTTCGTTCGGACGGGCCCTCGTAGTGGAGCGTCCACGGCTCGTTCGCGCCCGAGCGAGCGAGCTGCAGGCTGCCGTCGCGGATGGTTCGCAGCGTGCGGGATGCGGTGTTGCCGAGCAGTGCGCCAAGCCACCAGCGCGGCGTGTGGCTACCGTACGCGAGCTCGGTCACGGTGGCCCAGTGGGGTGCGGCCGCGGCCTCTTCCCATCGCCGTCGCGGTTGCATCGATCGGTTCGCGACGCACGCGACGAGAAACCCCTTCTCGAACCGCCATGAATCCTTGGTGCTCACGTGCGCGAGTGGACCGCCGAAGTGCGTGGCGTGCTTGTGCAGGAGTGTTTCGGCGCGGGCGCGCATCTCGATCGTCCCCGTGCCTGCAGCTTCCTGGAGTCCGAGGTGGATGAGCTCTCCCCACGGATCTCCACGATCCGCGAGCGCATCCGCGACCACGCGACGGGTGTCGTCATCGTCAGGATTCGCCCAGACCTGCGCGAGCAACTCCTCGGCATTCGCGCCCCCTCTGTCGTCGCTGCCGCCGAGCCACGCCGAGGTTGGTGTCTGGCCCGGGCACGCGCGCTCGAGCGCCGCGAGGGTCTCCGCGATCGCCGCAACCATCTTTTTCCCATGCGCGATTCCGACGAACTGCGGCGGCGTCGCGAGCGCGGCGCGCAGTGGTCGAATCGCGCGTGCATCGCGAAGTGTGACCAGCCGCGCCAGCAGCGCATCCCAGATCGCCTTGCCACCACTCGAGGGCCAACGTGGTTTCGCGAGGAACGCGAGGATCTTCACCGTGATGCGCGGGTCATCGGGCAGCGCCTCGAGTCCGGGCAGGAGCGCCTCGGCCGCACTCACGGTCGTCGCGCGCGGCAACGCATCCAGGACCGAAATGGACGACGCACTGCCGAGCTCCTCGATGCGATCCGCGATCACAGGATCGCGAGACGAGCGCCACCCCGCGACGAGCGCCTCGAGATCGGGAGCAGCGCCTGTCATACCCGAAGCTTCGCACGCCACGGATCGAGATTCCGGCGGACTCGCGACGGCGGGACCACTGCACCAGCAGGATCTACTCGTCGCCGGCACGGCCGTGAGGTTCGCACGATCGCAGCAAACACGCGTTCCGGCACTGTCTTTTCGAGGTCGCTCGTCTTGTTCTCGAGGATGTCGACCACGCGAATTGCTCCCCAACGGCGTGTTCGCGACGGGTGGCGACGGATCACGACATTGCACGGCTAATCGCCTCCGTTTGTTTTACCGACGCACTTTCCACGCTCGCGGGGCATACGCTTCGTGCCCGAAGGCAAAGTCCCCCGAGATCATCGCTGAAGAGGCGCTGCGGCTGTGGGTCGAACGCCGTTAGTCGAAGCGCCGAATTTCGAATTTGCACTCGTCGGCGCCCTCCACCTCGAGCGGTGCGTCGACGGTGATCAGCTCGAGCGACGGGTGCTTGGCAAGCACTCGCACATCGATCGACTTGAGCTTCTCATTGTTCTGCACATGCAGATTCTGAAGCGTCGGCACTTTCATCAACGGCGCCAAGTCGATGTGCTTGTACGCCCCGTTCATCACCTTCAACGACGACAGCGAACGTGCTCCGGCCAACCCTGACAGGTCGATGGTTTTGAAATGGTGCAACCCGAGATCGGCGAGCGACTTGCATTTCTTGAGTGGTGACAGGTCGACGGTCTCGAGACCGGTATGCGAAAAATCGAGCACCTTGAGCGACCCGCAGGCGGCCAGCGGTTTCAAGTCAAGCGATGCGAGCTTCATGGCGGTGATGGTGAGCTCACCCATCGACTTCACTTTTGCCAGCGGGCTCAAATCAAGCTGCTTCGGCACCGAATAGAACCCGGTCAAGAAGACCTCGTCTTTATCGAGGGCCACCCGCACCGCCAGTGGGCGCTTGCCCTTGCCGGTCACGTAGACTGCCGGCCCGTCGTGCTCTTCGAAGCCGGACTTCACGTGCGCTTTGACCAATTTCTCAAGCTCGGTCTTCGCTTCGGCCGCAGCCGCGTACGCCGTGCGCTTCTCCTGGCCGAGCACGCCCATGTCGCCAAAGCGTTGCTTGACCTTCTTGCCGTCGAGCGTTACCGCCCAAAACTGCGGCCACCGACCACCCTCCTTTTCGAAATACCGTTCGCGCTCGAAGCTCATGGTGCGAAACCTACCTTCAGGCGACCGCAGCCTCGAGCATCTCGCGAACTTTTTGCATCATCGACTCCCCGCGACAAACGAATTGGAATGATCGCGACCACGTAGGCTTCGGTGTCGAGGTGGCTAGCACCCGAAGTAGCGCGACCGCGTCGCGCAGCGGTCGCGCCATGACGGGCGCCGAGATACCATCCGGGAATGGACCGTCGCACCGCGGAGGAGCTCGCGGTCGAGCACGGCTTTGATCCGGATATCGATCCGCGTGCGGCGGACGTCTTCCTCCAGATCACTCGCCACGGGCCGACCATCTTGTTCGACGCGTTCCTCGCGCTCGGCGCGGACGTCAATGCGCGGGACTACAGCGAAGGTCCACCGATGGTCGTGGCCGCCGAAGCGGGAGCGCTCGACCGCATCGACCTGCTGATCGCGCGGGGCGCGGACCTCGAGAGCGAAGATCGCCGGGGCGACACGGCGCTGCACACGGCCGGAAACTGGGGGCACGCAGGCCTCGTCACCGAGCTCGCGCGGCGCGGCGCGCATTATGATCGGCTCGACCGCCTGAGGTTCTCGCCGTTGAGCGACGCAGCGAAGAGCGCAAACGTCGCCCTCGTGAAGGCGCTGCTCGCACTGGGCGCGGATCCCGATCACGGCCGCGAGAATGATGTTCCGTCCGCGCTGGTGCTCGCACTCACCAACACGAAGTGCACCGAGCTACTGCTCGAGGCGAAGGCCGATCCGAACCGCGTCGTGCACGGCGTTCCGCTACTGTGCTGGGGCGCGATGCGCAAGCTCGCTGCTGCATGCAAGCTCTTGCTCGATCACGGCGCGACGCACGCCGCGGATCACCACGGATGGACGCCGTGGATGTACGCGTCGCGCGACGGGAACAAGCCGCTGTGCGAGTTGCTGGTTGCGCGCGGCGCGCAGACGTCGGATATGCGGCGCCTGGAGCTCTTCACTGCGGCTGCTGCCGACAACGCTGAGGCATGTGTCCAGCTCGTCGAGAGCGGCGTGGACGTGGCAGCTCGTCGTTCGGATGGATTCGATGCGCTCGCGATCGCTGTCAAGGCGAAGGCGTTTCGCGCGGCTGAAGCGCTGCTCGCGCACGGCGCCCGCCCGGATGCGATGGGCGATGAAGGCGAGTCCGCGCTCAGCATGGCGGTCGAAGCGGGCGAGACCACATGGGTCGATCGACTGCTCGCTGAGGGCGCGTCCGTCAACGACTCGAAACGAAACTCTGCTGCGCTGATCTCCGCGATCGTCGGCAAGCACGTCGGGCTCGTGAAGCGCTTGCTGGCGACCGGGGCGAACCCGGACTCCATTGGACCGCACGACCAGAGCGCGGTGCTGTACGCCGCCGCGAACGGAGACATCGAGACTCTCGAGTTGCTCGCGGCGGCGGGCGCGAACCTCGATCGAGGTGCGGAGGGCCGGCCGGCGATCTACTTCGCCACGTACAAGCACCAGGTCGCAGCGATCGAGACCCTGGTGCGTCTCGGGGCGCGGGTCGACGCGCCTGACGATCGCGGCAACGTTGCGCTCTCCGACCTTGCGAGCGAGTCGGGAGACAAACACGCGGAGGCGCTCGTCGCGCCGGGCCTCGCGCTGCTCGGAGCCGGCGCTGACGTATCGCGTACGAGCCACATCTACGACCTCACGGCGTATCAGCACGCGCTCGATCGCCAGATGCCGCTCGCGGCCGCGATTCGCGACGAGATGACGACCGCGTGGCTCGCGCGCCACCGCCACGAACCGCACTTCGCGGCGCAGGTCACGTGGGGGCAGCTACTGTGCTTCATCGACCGCGGTGTCGAGGCGGTCCGCGAGCTATTCGACAACGGGCTCACCCTCGATGCGTGCAACGCTGGGCTCCACAAGCCGCTGCTGCATGCGGTGAAAGCACAGGATCCGAGCGTCGCGTTGCTGATGCTCGAACGCGGCGTGGATCCCGACGCCGCGTACCTGGCCAACTCACGGTTCCCGGAGTCCGCACTTGGCGTCGCGGCAGGCAAGGGTCAAATCGAGCTCGTGCGTGCGTTTCTCGCGCGTGGCGCGGATCCGAATCTGGGTGAGCCGCTCGCGTCCGCAGCTGCCGAGGGGCACCTCGAGGTTGCTCGCCTGCTCGTCGCTGCCGGCGCACGCCCGACCTCTCGTCGGGGCGGATGCACACCCCTGCATCGCGCTGCCATGGAGGGGCGTACAGAGGTGTGCGAGTACCTGCTCTCCGTCGGCGCCGATCCGCAGGTTCGGAACTCGATGGCTGGCTGCCCCACACCGGCCGAGATCGCCGCCGATGAGGGTCACAAGGACTGCGCGAGGCTGCTCGTAACCGTTACCAAGGCCGACTTTACCCGCGCGCTGGTGGCGGCGATTCGCGCTGGGCGCGCAGCCGAAGCGGCGGCGCTGCTCGAGCGTGGCGCTGATCCAGGCCGACCCGATGCGCGAGGCGACACGGCGAAGAGCATCGCGCCTCTGCGGCGAGCCACCGCCGCACTCCTCGACGTTCCGTACGCGCCGTTGCAAGCCCGCCGCCTTGCTCCCGAACCAGCGGTGTTTCACGCGATCTATCACGGCGACTCCATCGCCATCGGCCCTGTGGAGCTCGCGCTGCGGAACGAGCGCGGCGACACGGCCGTGCACGCTGCGGTTGCGGCGGGCAACTTCGAGGCGCTCGAACGTGCCCTCGCGGCGGGCGCGGACGCGACGCTCCCGAACCGTTTCGGCGAGACGCCGTGGTCGCTCGCGGTGAGCCTGCAGCGCAACGACCGTCGCTTCGAGAAAGCGCTGCTCGCCGCGGGGGCGAGCATCGACATCACGACGCAGGTGACCGTCTACCAGGCAATACTCGACGCCGACGCAGCGTTCCGCGAAGGCGACCTGCGCGCGATCGACCGGCTGCTCGATCAGGGATCCGTGTCGCTGCATGTGGGCGGTGCCGCATCGCCGCTGGTGCGCGCGATCGCATCGGGCGACGAGGATCTGGTGGCGCTACTGGTCGCCAAGGGCGCCGACGTGAATGCGCGTGCGGGCGAATGGACTCCGTTGCTCCTCGCGACGTCGCGGGGCAACGAGGCGGTCAAGGCGATACTGACCGGAACCTCGCCGCAGCAGTGTCGATCGGAGGTGGGGCTGAAAGGTGCCCCGGTGGAACCCGAGGTGCAGACCCTCACCGCACTCCAGCGTGCGGGCCGCCTCGATCGCAAAACGCCGTTAAAGAAAGGCGCGCCAACCACGAAGGCCACGAAGACCACGAAGACCACGAAGAAACCACCTGCTACGAAGAAGCGTGCATCGAGCACGAAGTCGCGACGCAAGTGATGCAAGTCGCCGCTCGACCGATCGCGCATCGGTAGGAGCCTCTGTCAGCAAACCGAGCAGACCTCTTCCAGCTCTGTCCCCATAGCTGGTGGTGTAGTTGCGCGATGGTGGAGTTACATCTTGCTCATCCGGTCGCTCCTCGCAGTATGCACAACTGCAGGACGTCTCGATCTCGCTGCGACGGTCTGCGACACGTTCGGTCCATCACGGTTCATGATCCGTTGGGCCACGGCCGTCGAAACGCGGTGCCGATTCCTTCGCAACTCGACGTGGAACCCGGGCGAGTGGGACCAGCTCGCGCCTATCAACTATCAAGCTGGCCTCGCCGGTGAAATCGCAATGCAGATTCCGCAGCTAACGAACGAAGAGCTCGCCGCGTGGTGGAAGATCGCGACGGTACCAATCGAAACACTCGCATGGCCAGGGACATCCGACGCGACGGCCTCTTGAAGACTCACCGCGAGTGCATTCGTCCGATATCCGGACAGCCAAGAGACTCGAACAAACGTGCGCATCGTCTGACCGATCTTCGTTCGAAACTCGGTGGGCCGTGGCTCGCCTTCGTTGCCCGTGACGAACACGAGCGGTGAGCGTCCGGTCAACCGCACCCAAGACCGTGGTCGCGCGCAGCACTGTCGGGCTTGACGCCACGTGACGCTCGGTGGATGCGCACACCGCGAGTACCTGATCCCAACGACTACTGGACGCCGGATGAGGCGCGCCTTC
>JANXOP010000233.1 GCA_025357755.1 Kofleriaceae bacterium
TCGCGTTCGTGCGGACCGGGACGATCGAACGCACGCCGTGCGATCCGGCGATCCTCGCGCGCGATGCGGCGAGTGCTATCGCGGGCGAGGTCGAGGTTCGCGCAGGGCCGGTCCGGCCGTTCTCGATCGATGGCAATCGGATTCGCGAGGTGCTCGTCAATCTGATCGATAACGCGATCGCGGCGGGCCCACCGGCGGTCGTCACCGTGGCGATCGACAAGGGCTGGTTGATCTACGAGGTGACCGATCATGGCTCGGGGGTGCCCGCGGGAGATCGCGAGAAGATCTTCGAACCCTTCCACACCGGCAAAACTCGCGGCACCGGGCTCGGTCTCGCCATCGCCAAGCGCCTCGTCGAGCTCCATCGCGGTACCATCACCGTCGACGACGCGCCCGGCGGTGGCGCGCGCTTTCGCATCGCTCTTCCCGAGGCCTGAATGTCACGCATCCTTGTCGCAGACGACGAACCTGGACTCCGCGAGTTCGTGAGCGACGCGCTCGAGCTCGATGGCCACGAGTGCGTGCAAGCGCCCGATGGTCGGGCGGCGGCGAAGCTGCTCGACGAGCGCGGCTTCGATCTCGTGATCACCGATCTCAAGATGCCGGGCATGGATGGCATGCAGCTGCTGCGCAAGGTGCGCGCGGAGCAGCCCGAGGTCGAGGTCATCGTGATGACCGCGCACGGCAGCGTCGACAATGCCGTCGAGGCGATGAAGCTCGGCGCGTTCGAGTTCTTGCAGAAGCCGCTGTCAGGCCCCGACGAGTTGCGATTGCTCGCGCAACGTGCCGTCGAGCGGCGAGGCCTCAAGGATCGAGTCCATGGTGCCGAGCACGGGCTCGCGGCGGGCCCTCCGCTGACGTACGGCGACCCCGCGATGAAGCAGGTCGTCACCGCGATCGAGAAGGTCGCCAAGACCGCGGCGACCGTGCTGCTGCTCGGTGAGAGCGGCACCGGCAAGGAGGTCGCGGCGCGTGCGATCCATACGCAGAGCCCGCGCGCGGTGAAGCCATTCATGGCGATCAACTGCGCCGCCCTCTCCGAGACCCTGCTCGAGAGCGAGCTGTTCGGACACGAGAAGGGCGCGTTCACGGGTGCGACGGAGCGCAAGCGCGGCCGGCTCGAGCTCGCCGATGGCGGCACGTTCTTCCTCGACGAAGTGGGCGAGCTCAAGCTCGATCTCCAGGCAAAGCTCCTGCGCGTATTGCAAGAGCGTCGGTTCGAGCGGGTCGGTGGCACCCGCACGCTCGAGGTCGACGTACGCTGGATCGCGGCGACGAATCGCGATCTGCGCGGGATGATCGATGCGGGCACGTTCCGTGAGGACCTCTATCACCGGCTCGCCGTGTTCCCGATCAAGCTGCCGCCGCTGCGCGAGCGCAAGACCGATCTGCTCCCGATCGCGAGGACCCTACTCCAGCGCGTCGGATTTGATCTCAAGCAGCGCGCGCCCACGCTCACGCCGGCCGCCGAGCAGCGCTTGCTCGCCTCGAGCTGGCGCGGCAACGTGCGCGAGCTCGCGAACGCGCTCGAGCGTGCGGCGATCCTCGCCGATGGTCAGCCGATCGATGCGAGCCACATCTGGCTCGACGAGCCCACCACCAAGTTACCGTCGAGTAGCGGGGGTATTCGGCCCCTCGCCGAGCTCGAGCACGATGCGATCCTCGCCGCGCTCGAGGCGGTCAGCGGCAATCGCCGCAAGGCAGCCGAGCTGCTCGGTATCGGCGAGCGCACGCTCTACGACAAGCTCAAGAAGTACGGCGTCGAGACCTAGCGCAGTGCTCGCTCGAGAATACTGGCTAGCCGAGCAGCTTGTCGAGCCGGATCGGTAGGTCGCGCACGCGCTTGCCGGTCGCATGGAACACCGCATTCGCGATCGCTCCCGTGATGCCGGTGATCCCGATCTCGCCAATGCCCTTGGTGCCGATCGCATTGACGTGGAGGTCCTCCTCGTCGATCGAGATCACGTCGATCGTCGGGATGTCGGCGTGGACGGGCACGTGATAATCGGCGAGGTCGCGCGTCACGTTGCGTCCGGTGCGGCGATCACGAACGGTCTCTTCCTGGAGCGCCATGCCGATGCCCCAGGTGATGCCTCCCACGAACTGATTGTTCGCTGTCTTCGGATTGAGGATCTTGCCGCACGCGTACGCGGCGACCACGCGCGCGACCCGGATCGTGCCGAGGTCTTCGTCGACGCGAACCTCGACGAACGGCGCGCCGAACGAGTGCATCGAGTAGAGGTCGTGATCCTTGGCGAGCTCGGTTTTGATCTCCGCGACGATATCCTTGGCCTTGTCCTCGGCGCGCGCGATCGCCATCATGCCTCGGAGGGCGATGCACGCCTGCCTCACGGCGGGTCCGACCGAGCCGACCGTCATCGAGCCACCCGAGACAGGCGTCTCGGGCATCAGGCTGTCGCCGAGCTCGAAGCGCACCCTCTCGATCGGTACCTCGAGCGCGTCGGCGGCGATCTGCGTCATCACGGTGTACGTGCCTGTGCCGAGATCTTGGGTGCCGGCCTGGACGAGGAACGTGCCGTCCGGTCTCGCGATCGCCTTCGCCGAAGCGGATTGCTGATTCGCGGGATAGGTCGCGGTGGCCATGCCGTAACCGACGAGCTCGTGGCCGTCGCGCATCGAGCGCGGCGTGGGAGTGCGTTTCGCCCACCCGAACTTCGCGGCCGCGGCCTCGTAGCACTGTCGCAGTGACTTCGACGAGAACGGCTTGCCTTGGGGATCGCTCGAGGCGTAGTTGCGGATCCGGAACTCGAGCGGATCGATCTTCGCCAGGAAGGCGAGCTCGTCGATCGCGGACTCGATCGCGAACGTGCCCGAGGACTCGCCGGGGGCGCGCATGAACGTCGGCGTAGGTGCATCGATGCCGACGACCTTGTGGGTCGTCGAGATGTTCGCGCACTCGTACAGCATCCGCGACTGCAACGCCGACGGCTCGACGAACTCGTCGAACCGCGAGGTCTCGCTGATCACGTCGTGGCGCACCGCCGTGAGCTTGCCCTCGGCATCGCAGCCGAGCGCGATCTTCTGGATCGTGTGCGGCCGGTGGCCGACGAGAGAGAACATCTGCGGGCGGGTGATCGCGAGCTTGACCGGTCGGTTGACCACCTTCGCAGCCATCGCCGAGAGCGCGATGTGCGACCACGGAGTGCCTTTGCACCCGAAGCCGCCGCCGACGAACTGATCGATGACACGGACCTTCTCCTTCGCGATGCCGAAGACCTCGGAGAGGCGATTGCGGCAGCCGAAGATTCCCTGCGTGGAGTCGTAGAGCGTGAGCTCGTCGCCGTGCCACACCGCGATCGTGCCGTGCGGCTCCATCGGATTGTGGTTCTCGTTCGGCGTCGTGTAGGTCTGCTCGAGCTTGAACTTGGCCTGCACGAGGCCGACCTCGACGGAGCCGCGGGACCAATCGGGCTTGCCGTGCGCGAGCGCCTTCGGCGTGGTGGCGGTCCCGAGCGCTTGTTCGATCGTCGCGACCGCCGCCTCGGCGGTGTACTTCACGACGAGCAGTGACGCCGCATGCTGCGCGCGCTCGAGCGTGTCCGCGACGACCACCGCGATCGGCTGGTCGGCGTAGAGGATCAGCGGGTCCTGGAGCAGCTGCAGGATGCGCTCGGAAGGTCCGCCGGCCTTGCCTTTGCCCGCCATCACCTTGGGCGCGTCGAGATGGGACATCACCGCGAGCACGCCGGGCTCGCGCTTGGCCGCGGTCGCATCGAGCGCGCTGATCGAACCCTTCGCGATCGTGCTCGTCACGATCACGGCGTGGACGACCTTGGTCACCTCGGTATCCATCGCATAGGTCGCGGTGCCCGTGACCTTCTTCTGCGCATCCAGACGATCGATCGGTGCTCCGACGCTCTTCACTTCGAACCTCCTGCGACGAGGGCCAGCGCGCGCTCGATGATGCGCTTCGCGAGGCCGACCTTGAATGCGTTATCGGGCCGGACGTCGGGGGTCGCGAGCGCGAGGTTCGCGGCCGAGCTGAAGACCTCCTGCGTCGCCCGCTTGCCGACGAGTGCTTGCTCGACCGCGGGCTCGCGCCATGGCTTGGTGCCGACGCCGCCCAGCGCGATGCTCGCGGCCTTGATCGTGCCGCCCGGGCCACCCTGGACCTCGAGCGCGACGGCTGCCGACGCGAGTGCGAACGCGTAAGACGCTCTGTCGCGGACCTTCACGTACCGCGACTTCGCGGCCAAGGGAGTGGTCGGCACCTCGATCGAGATCACGAGCTCGCCAGGTTGGAGCACCGATTCGACGTTCGGGTGGTCGCCAGGCAGCGTGTGAAAATCGGCGACCTTGACCGTCCGCTCTCCGCTCGCACCGCGCACGTGCACGCTCGCATCGAGCGCAACGAGCGCCACGCACATATCAGATGGGTGCGCCGCGATGCAGTCCTTCGAAGTGCCGACGATCGCGTTCATGCGCGTGAAGCCTTCGAGCGCTGCGCAACCCGAGCCGGGCGACCGCTTGTTGCATGGACTCGCCGTATCGCGGAAGTACGCACATCGCGTTCGCTGTAACAAGTTGCCGCTCGTGGTGGCCATGTTGCGGATCTGACCGGACGCGCCCGAACGGATCGCATCCGCGAGCGCCGGTAGCTTCGCGACGACGTCCGGGTGATAGGCGACCTCGCTGTTCGTCGCGAGAGCACCGATCGTGATCGACGACGAACCGGTCTCGATCTTCGCGAGCGCCAGGCCGGTGATGTCGACGACATGCTGAGGGCGCATGACCTCGAGACGCATGAGGTCCACGAGCGAGGTGCCACCCGCGAGCACCATCGTGTCGGGCTGCGCGATCGCCGCGAGGGCTTCCTTCTCGGTCGCGGGGCGGAGATAGCTGAAGGGATTCATCCTGCGTTGCCTCCCCGCACGGACTGGATGGCCGCGAGGATGTTCGGGTACGCGCCACAGCGGCAGATATTGCCGCTCATCTGTTCGCGCACTTCGTCGTCGGTCTTCGCGCGGTTCTCTTTGATCAGCGCCGCGGCGCTCATGATCTGGCCGGGCGTGCAGAATCCGCACTGCATACCGTCGTGCGCGATGAAGGCCTTCTGGAGCGGATGGAGATCCCCGTTAGTGGCCAGGCCCTCGATCGTCGTGATCGGCTTGCCCTGCGCGGTCGCCGCGAGCGTCAGGCACGAGAGCACGCGCTTGCCATCGATGTGGACCGTGCACGCCCCGCATTGCCCGGCATCGCAGCCCTTCTTCGTGCCGACGAGCTGGAGCCGCTCGCGCAGCGCATCGAGCAGTGACACGCGCGGTTCGATCCGCAGCTTGCGCTTGGTGCCATTGATCTCGAGCTCGACGTCGATCTCGTTGACAGGCACGGGCGGCGGGACGACCGCGGGTTCGGGGACAGGGTCGTGATGATCGTGCTGCTTGCAGCTCGCGAGCACCACGGCTGCGAAGCCACTGACGACGCAGGTCGAGATCCAGCTGCGACGGGTGAACGTCATTGGCGCCGGCGTCAGCATCGCTTCGGTCGCGGCCGTCAGGCTCGCGAGGAGCTGCGGCTGATCGACGACCGGGCCACGGTGTTCGAAGATGATCTCGTGATCGTAATCGAGGACGATCACCGCATCTTCGCGCTTGATGCCGTGCGCGCGGGCGAGCTCGCGGGCCGCGAGCTCGCCCAACGTCGCGATCTCGTCATCGGGCCGAAGCCGCCACGCTTGATGCGCACCGACCACGATCAGCTCCGCGCCCAGGCCGCGGAGGTGACTGCGCAGCGCGCGTTGCTCGAGGTGAGAGGCACTGTGGGGCGACCAGTCGCGCGCGAACGCGAGGACTCGACATCCGGCGGAAGGCATACCGCCCACCCTCAGCAAGATCGTTGCCGCCGCCACGCGGCAGATTTCATCGACCTGGACCGTTACGTCGTGGCGCTCGCGCACATCTGTGCGTCAGAACGCGAGCCGCGTGAGCGGAACGATGACCGGTGTCGGATCGTTGCGATCGAACAACCGGTCGTAGCCATGGAACACCACGTAGCCCAGCCCGACGTCCATCGCGGCGTAGAGCAGCCGCGCGGGGACCTGGCGCCAGCCTCGGATGCACCACAGCTCGAAGATCTTGGACACATCGTTCTGTGGCCGGAACAAGACGACGTCCTTCGCGAAGTCGATCCACAGGCCCGTCGCGGCGACGGTGAGCCCGAGCTGCGCGTACTTGTTGCCGGGCCACGCGCTCGTGAAGACGAGGGCCGCGAACCCGCCGAGCAGCAACGTATCGGTGATCTTCGGTGCGATCAGGAACGTGATCCGATCGGCCTTGGTGTGGAGCCCGTGCACGTAGGTCCAGCCGAAGCGAAACACGTTCGCCTTCGGATCGATGCCGGGCGGGAACACGTGGAGCTCGTCGACATCGGCGCCGACCAGCTTCGCGGCGAGCGCGTGGCTGCCCTCGTGCAAGGCCGTGCCCGCGATGTAGTCGACCGGCGCCATCGCCATGCCGACGTAGACGAGCGTGCTGTGATCGGGTTGAGCGCGGGCCGCGGAGGCGAGCGCGCACACCGCGAGCAGCGCCTTCACGGAGGAGCGATCCAGATCTCGTCGACCGCGACAAACCCGAGGCGCGCGGCCAACCGGAGCGAGCCGAGGTTGGCTTCGTCCGCACCCCACACCGGCGCATGGCCCCGCGCGAGCTCGTCGCGGATCATCGCCGCCGCGACGATCGTGCCGAGTCCGAGCTGGCGCGCACCGGGCACGACATCGACCGAGACATCGAACAGAGAAGGGCTGTGCCACGGCGCATAGGCGAACGCCGAGGCCACGCCATCGACGTAGGCCGACCAGATCGGCCCGCGTGCCGCCGCCCATGCGAGCTCGGCATCGGGCGGCGGTTCGGTGAACAGCACCGCGCCTTCGTAGTCGGGCAATGTGTCGACGTCTGGCAGCGTGTGCAGGATCGCGCGCGTACTTCGCGCGAACGAGCCGTGCAGCTCGTCGCGCGTGAACAGGAACGTGTGCTGCGGGTACCCACTGCGAAACTGTGCGACCGCCCCCGGATCGAGCTCGCCCACGAGCACGACCAACTTCGCCGCATCGTGGCCGAGCGCATAGCCACCGCCGACCGAGGCTCGCCACCCGGTCGGATCGCGCGCGATGCCGTGGGCCTCGACCCACCGCGGAAGATCCGGCAGCTCGATCGCTGTCACGGGTTGCCGGAGCCGAGCGCCTCGAGCGCGCCGATCGCAGAGGTGGCGTCGTCGAACAGGCACGCGTTGCGGTACTTGAGCTTCTTCACGGTCGCACGCTCGAGCGCGGGCACGGCCTTGGGCGAATTGAGCGCACGCAGATGCATCACCGCGTCGCGGCGTTTCGGGCACGTGAGCTCCTGATCGAGATCGAGGCTGTAGGAGGTCAACCAATCGATCGAGTCGCCGAGCTTGTAGCGATCGACGACCGGTCGCACCGCGTGGCGGCGATCGAGGTTCTGCGACACCGCCGCCTTGATCAGCGTATCGCGGCCTTCGAGGTCGTCGGTGCGCAACCACAGGTCGAACGCATTCGTGACGACGTCGGGGTTCTTGTCCGCGGCCATCGCGTGGAGATTCGCGATGAACGTCGCGTTCGATTGCAGCGTGGGTAGGAGCTGGATCGCGCGGTTGTACGCGGTCAGGCTCGGCCCGCTCTCGTGGCGCGCGGCGTGCGCGTGGCCGAGTAAGAGTTGCGCGTTCGGATCGTTCTTCGCCGCCGGATCTTTTTCGATGAGCTCGATCGCGCTCTTGGCATCGCCATGCTCGAGCATGTCGGCCGCCTTGCCAGCAGTCGTGGTCGGATCGGCTTTGGGATCGTTCGTGCTCTTGGTCGGCTCGCCGGTGTGGCGCGTGGTGATGACAGCGATCACGACCCCCGCGATCAGCGCGGCGCCGAACAACACGAACAGCGGCCAGCGCCGCTTCTTGGGAACCTGTGCGAGCCGCTCGTCCGGCGTGAGGCCGAAGATCGGCTCGCCGCCGGGACCGGTGAACGGTAGCCCGATGCCGACGCCGCCCTTGGCCTTGGCCTTGGTTGCCGCCGCTGCGGCCGCGAGGTTCGCCGGTGATGCGGGCTCGACGCCGAGCGTGGTCGGCGCGCGCCCGGTCTCGGTCTTGCGCGGAATCACCGGCAGTGCCGCCGACGGCGTGGTCGAGAGCACCTCGTCGATCGAGTTCGAGATCTCGTTCTGGATATCGACCTTGCCGAGGTCGTCGACGAGCGGCTGACTACCGGTATCGCCGGGGCGCTCGAAGCTGACATCGGTGACGCCGCCGTCGGGGGTGTGGAGCGCGGCTTCGACCGCCGCCAGGAACACCTCGGCCGACGC
>JANXOP010000235.1 GCA_025357755.1 Kofleriaceae bacterium
CGAGGCGCACCGCGGAGACGTGGTGGCGCGCCCGATCTTTATCGTAGAGCGCGATCACGGCGGCGTCGTACTCGACGATCGCGGCGCACGCATCGAACGCGGTCTCCATGACCTGCTCTGGAGTGAGCGCGCGGCCGAGCAGGTCATGGAGACCGCGTTCGATGCGTGCGCCGCGATCGTCGAGTACGACGCCGCCGTGATCGCGCTCTACGATAAAGATCGGGCGCGCCACCACGTCTCCGCGGTGCGCCTCGGGCCGAATGGCGGCGGCCTCGTCGATCCGGTGCAGCTCGCCGAGCTCGAGTTCAAGGACAACGCCGGCCTCGCATCGATGGTCGTCAAGAACCGCCACTACCTCCCTGCGGCCGGCGAGGTCCGCGAGCTGTCGGCGCCGATCTACACCCGCAAGATCAAGCTCGACGAAGATGCCAAGTCGCTGCTCGTGCTGCCGCTGCTCTCCGCCGACGAAGCGATCGGCACGCTGACGCTCGTCGCGCGCGCCGAGAAGCGGTTCAACAAGGACGTCCGCGAGATGCTCGCGGTGATCGCGAACCAGGTCGCCGTCTCGCTCCAGAACGGGTTCCTCTACAAGAAGATGGAGACCATGGCGACGACCGATGGTCTCACCGGCCTGACGAACCATCGCTCGTTCCAGACCCGGTTCGAGGATCTCCTGCTCCGCGCGCAGCGCCACGATCACAAGGTCGCGCTGCTCCTGTGCGACGTCGATTTCTTCAAGAAGGTCAACGACGGCTACGGTCACCCGGTCGGCGACGAGGTGTTGCGTCGCGTCGCCAAGGTGCTCCAGGAAGTGCCGCGCAAGATCGACATCCCAGCGCGCTACGGCGGCGAGGAGTTCGCCGTCCTCCTCGACAACGTCGACGTGATCCAGGCCAAGGCGGTCGCCGACCGGATCCGGATCGAGATCTCGAAGGTGGTCGTCGAGACCGAGAAGGGCCCGCTCAGCGTCACTCAGTCGATCGGTGTCGCCGTATTCCCCGAGGACGGTCGTGATCGCGCGACGCTCATCGAGCGCGCCGACCTGTCGCTCTATCACGCGAAGCACACGGGTCGGAACCGCGTCGTCACCTGGGCCGAAGCTCAGGCGGCGAAGCGCAACGCGACCAAAGCCAGCTGAGACGCTAGCGGCAGCGCTTCTCGCAGACGCGACGACCGTGATCCCACCAGCAATCGGTGTGGCACGGACGCGGACGCGTCTCGACGAAGCAGCTGGTCGCGAACGTCGCGATCAACGCGCCAACGATAAACAGGCGGGACTTCGTCATGACTACTTCTTCTCGTTCGAGGTTGCGGCCGCCTGCCGGAGCTCTTCCTTGGCCAGCGAGATCGCGTCCTTCGCCTTGGCCGCATGACCGCCGAGATCGAACTCGTTCGCCTTCTGCGCGTCGGTGATCTGGGTGTCCGCGCTGTTGAGGAGATCGCGCGCCTTCTCGAGGTGCGGGTGACCCTTCAGGGCACCGCCGGCGAAGACGCCGAGGGGGAGGGCGACGAGAGCAACGATGAATCCAGTCTTGAGCTTGGTCATGTGGAGATATGACTCCACCACATCTCGTTCCGTTTAGTGCTCCGAAGTCCCCAGAACTTCAGGGCTACGCGTGGACCTGGGGGGCGCTCGTTTTGGCGTTGGCGGGGCGGTAGCGCTCGCCTCGGCGATCAGTGACACTGATGGGGGTGCCACGGGTCGAGGCCGAGGTCGGCAACACCGCCAACAGCTACGAGATTCTAGCGAAGCTCGCGACTGGAGGGATGGCGGAGATCTTTCTTGCGCGTAACGCGAGCTCGGCGGGCGTCGAACGCTACGTGGTGCTCAAGCGGATCCTGCGCCACCGCGCGAACGACCAGGCATTCGTGCGGATGTTCTTGGATGAGGCACGCCTCGCGGCGCTACTCCAGCACCCGAACATCGCGCAGGTCTACGACATCGGAAAGCTCGGTGAGTCGTACTTCTTCACGATGGAGTACGTGCACGGCGAGACCGTGCGCGCGCTGCTGCAACGCTCGCACGCGGTGCGTTCGCCGATTCCGATCGGCAGCGTGCTCGTGATCGCGGCCGGCTCCGCGGCGGGCCTCCACCACGCGCACGAGCGCAACGGGTACGACGGCAAGCCACTCGGCATCGTGCATCGCGATGTCTCGCCATCGAACTTGATGGTCAGCTACGAGGGCGGCGTGAAGGTCGTCGACTTCGGGGTCGCGAAGGCCGCGCACAGCAGCCACGAGACCCGGTCCGGCACGGTCAAGGGCAAGATCAGCTACCTGTCGCCCGAGCAGTGCCGCGGCACTCCGGTCGATCGTCGCAGCGACCTGTTCTCGCTCGGCATCGTGCTGTGGGAGATGCTCACGACCGAACGGCTCTACAAGCGCGCGACCGATTTCGAGACGATGGCCGCGATCGTCTCGGAGCAGGTGCCGCCACCCTCGTCGCGCCGCGCGGACATCCCTCCCGAGCTCGACGCGCTGGTGTTGAAGCTGCTCGAGAAAGCTCCGAACGCGCGGTTTCAAACCGGTGACGAGCTGCACGAGGCGGTCGAAGGCATCGCGGTGCGCCTCGGGCTGTCGCTGTCGAGTCCGTCGCTCGCGCGCTACCTGCGCGACCTCTTCGGTCAGCGCCCCGAGCCGTGGATCGAGATGCAGAGCCGCGAGGCCCATCCCGAAGTCTTCACGGTCACGAGCGAGCCGATCCCATCGGAGCTCGACCTGCGCCCGACCGATCACGTCGAGATCCAGCTCGGAGCGGTGCCCGACCTTTCGGACGAAGCCGAAGCGCACGCCGAGGCCTTTCCGCGGATTCCTACCGGCGTCCCGACCCAGCCCTTCCGCGCGCCCGAGGCCGAGCCGTCTCCGCAGCGTTCGCAGCATCCGATCCTGATGACACTGCAAGGCTCCGGCATGCCGGCGCTGGTGCGCACGCCGCCGCCAGGCGTCAGCTCGCAGCTCGTCACCTGGCCCCAACAACCGATCCACTCGCCCTCGACCGGCCCACAGCAGCCGGTCACCGGACCACAACCTGCGCGGCAACGCGTGCCGCCTCCGTTGTCGTCACTCGCGCAGGCGGGTTCGTCGGGTTCGTCGGGTTCGTCGGGTTCGTCGGGTTCGTCGGGTTCGTCGGGTTCGTCGAGCTCGGGCTATCCGCTGTACGTGCCGCAAGCGACGTCGCACGTGCACCACGCACCCTCCGAACGCAAGGTGCCGCGTGCGCTCGTCGTCGCGCTCGCCGCGATCACGCTCGGCATCGTCGTCGGCATCATCCTCGCGGCAGGCGGTGGCGAGCGCAAGCAGCACGAGACCGAAGGGGAGCGCGATGCCGCCGTTGCGATCGCGATGGTGACTCCCGACGCACCCGCGACCTACCAGGTCGCGGCGCCTCCGGTCGCGGCTCCCGTCGCGGCTCCCGATGCCGCGCCCGTGCACGACGACAAGCCGTCTCCCGTCGAGCAACTCTCGCGTCAGCTCGAGAGCCGCCGCTACACCGAGGCGGTCACCACCTGCGTGCAGTACCCCGCGCTCGTCGGCTCGGTGCCTGCATCGTGCGTGCAAGCCGCGTGCAGCGCACACGACGCACGGAATGCGAAGCGCTGGTACGCGGGCGCCAGGAAGAAGCCAGAGCTCGTGAGCTCCTGCAAGGACGCCGGCATCCTGCTCGAGCCCGGCACGCCGACGAAAAAAGAGCCGAACCCGCAGGCGAATCCGGTCGCGACGCCGAAGCACGACTGCGATTCCGATCCGATGGCGTGTCAGCACTGACCCTTGCTCGGCGACGCGCTTTGCGTGAGCATGATCGGTGTTGAGGCTCTTGGTGATCGCAGGCGTGCTGGCATGGGCGGGGCGCGCGCAGGCCCAAGTCGACGACATGCCCGCCCAGGACACTGCCTCGAACACGGCGGGCTCGATGCTGTTCGACGCAGGTCGCGAGCTCGCGAAGGCGAACAAGTACGCCGAGGCCTGCGCGAAGTTCGAGCAGAGCTACGCCCTCGATAACGGGATCGGCACCGAGCTCAACCTCGCCGATTGCCACGAGCACCTCGGCCACTGGGCGCAGGCGTGGCGGTTGTTCGACGACGCGCAGCAACGGATCTCGGACGACAACGAAGGACGCTCCAAGTTCGCGCACGGGCGCGCGGCCGCCTTGTTGCGGAAGCTCGCGATGGTCGTCGTCAACGTTCCAGATCCGACGCTACCGGCGCTCAGCGTCACCGTCGCGGGCCGCGCGGTCAAGGTCAGCGCGGTGATCACCGAGCACGTCGATCCGGGCCCGATCGTGGTCGAGGTCGCGCAGCCCGGCACGCGGATCTTCGCGCAGACCAAAGAAGCCGATGCAGGAGCGACCGTGATCTTCGATGTCGCAACGCCTGCTGTCGTCGAGGTGGAACCACCCGGCGCGCGCCGTCACACGCGCGTCGTGATCTCGTTGGTCGTCGCCGGTGGGGGGCTCGCACTACTCGCGAGTGGCATCGTCGTCGGCATCGTCGCGGATGGTCAGTATAACGACGCTGTCGACCCGAGAAATGGCTGCATGTCGTCGAGTGCCGGCCTCGTGTGTCCGGATGGACAGCGCCAGAAGGCGATCGATGCAGGAGGCCTCGCCGACGTCGGAACCGGGCTGGGCGTCGTCGGCATCGCGGCGATCGTCAGCGGTGCGATCCTCTATGCAACGGCGCCGAAAGATCTCGTCGTGACACCGATGGCAAGTAATCGGTCGGCCGGGCTCGCAATTTCCGGCCGGTTCTGACGTACGATCGTGCCGTGGCGGTGAAGAACTACGTCCTGGACACCAACGTGCTCTTGCACGATGCGCGTTCGATGTTCGCGTTCGGTGATAACGCGGTGATCATTCCGATCTACGTGATCGAGGAAGTCGATACCTTCAAGAAGGATCAGTCCGAGCTCGGGCGTAACGCGCGTCAGATCGCGCGTCTCCTCGACGAGCATCGCTCCAAACCGGGCGGCCTGTCGCAAAATCAACCACTCGAGAATGGCGGCACGATCCGTGTCGCGTTGTCGAAGAACCCGCCGAAGAACCCGAGCTACGACTCGCGCTCGATGGATCAGCGAATCCTCGAGATCGCTCTCGAGGTTCGCGATGCGGATCCGTCGCTCTCGACCGTCCTTGTCACGAAGGACGTCAACATGCGCGTCCGCGGTGACGCGCTCGGCCTGCAAGCGGTCGATTACGAACCTGAACAGATCTCGATCGACGAGCTCTACGCGGGCAACCGCGAGCTGACCGTGCCGGCGGGCACGATCGACACCTTCTTCGCGCAGAACGCGGTCGTCCTCGACGCGCCCAACCTGCACGCGAACGAGTTCGTCACGCTCAAAGACGAGTCGGGCAAGTCCGCGCTCACGCGCTGGGACAAGCTGACCGGCAAGGCCGTCCCCGTTCGCAAGCTCCGCGAGGGCGTGTGGGGGATCAAGCCGCGCAACCGCGAGCAGCACTTCGCGCTCGATCTCGTCCTCAACGACGACATCAAGCTCGTCACGCTCGTCGGCAAAGCGGGCACCGGTAAGACCCTGCTCGCGATAGCGGCGGGGCTGCAGAAGGTGACCGAAGAGCAGGTGTTCTCGAAGCTGCTCGTCTCGCGCCCGATCTTTCCGCTCGGTCGCGACATCGGGTATCTGCCGGGTGACATCGAAGAGAAGCTCAACCCGTGGATGCAGCCGATCTACGATAACCTCGAGCTGCTCCTCGGCCTCAACAAGACCGACAAGAAGGACGGGCGCTCGTACGCCGAGCTCGTCGACATGGGCTTCGTCGAGATCGAGCCGCTCACGTACATCCGTGGTCGCTCGCTGCCGAATGTCTACATGATCGTCGACGAGGCGCAGAACCTCACGCCGCACGAGGTCAAGACGATCATCACGCGCGCGGGTGAAGGCACGAAGATCATCCTCACCGGTGATCCGTATCAGATCGACCATCCGTACCTCGACTCGTCGAACAATGGTCTGACGTATGTCGCGGAGCGGTTCAAGAACGAAGCGATCGCGGGTCACATCATCTTGACCAAGGGCGAGCGCTCGCCGCTCGCGGAGCTCGCCACACAAATCCTGTGAGGCTCGCGTTCGCGGTCATCCTGGGAGTCTCGGCGCCTACATTTGCGGACGAGTCGCCCGGGTGGAAGCTCGAGGTGCCCGAGCGCATCGAGCTCGCCGGGACCGGCACGCTGCCGATCGCCGTCACGCTCGAGCGTGGGCGCACCGTGTCGAAGGATGCCGGCCTCGTGCTCGATCTTTCGCCGGACAGCGGCGTTTCGGTGAAGCGCCGCCGGCTCGGTCGCACCGATGCGATCGATCCGGATGAGGACGCGCCGCGGTTCGCGATTCCTCTGCGTGCCGAGGCAGCGGGCGACTTCACGATCAAGCTGCACCTGCGGTTCTGGCTGTGCGGCAGCAAGGTTTGCCGACCGATCGATGCGCGCCGTACCGTGACGGTCAGCGTCGCGCGCTAGCTAGCTAGCTAGTGATGACCGTGGCCACCTCCATGGCCATGATCGTCGTCGTACGAGCAATCGATCGGTGCGTAGAGCACCAGGCCCGGCAGGCCGAAGATCGCGGGCGTCGATAGCGGGCCGAGGATCCCTGCGGCCGATTGCGCGAACACCTCGGCTTCCGAGGTGGCCGAGTGGTACGTCGCGAGATCGAAGTTCGGACCGGGCGTGTACACCAACAGGTCCCACGTATCGTTCTGGACCTGGACGTCGTCTTCATGGCCCGCGTGACCGCAGCCGGGGCCGTGGTGGTGCGTCGAATCGGGCTGGAGCACGTGGTAGTGGTCGTACTGATCGAACCCATCGACGTGATGGATCTCGAACGGCTTCGCGGTCGTGCCGAAGACCGCGTAGAGGTTGTGACGCTGTGGCGTGTTGTACGGCGCGTTGACGATGCCGTTCGTGCCGATATTCCAGATCGCGTACGTCTCGGTGCTCGGGGTCAAGCCACCCGGAAAGACCATCTTGCAGAGATGGTCTTGGTAGTACGCAGGCTCGGTCGCGTCCTTCGCAGGGTTGATCGTGATGTCACTCGTCGCCGTGCCGGTCGTCGTGGACGCATCGTCCACCGCACAACCAACAGCACTCGACAGGAGAAGGAGGGCGAGGGTTCTCGTCATGAACGAGACTGTTATCAAGTCTCGTGCCCGGGTGAGACCGGCCTGATTTCGCGCAGAAGCGCGACGGTCGAAGCTCACCGATACAACTTGTTCCGGTGCGCAGTACAACTTGATCGGACAGCGATCAATCCGGCTTGCGTGGACGCACGATTCCGTACATCTCCAGTCGTCGGATCAACGCACCGCGCGACATGCCCAGCTGCTTGGCCGCACGGCTTTGATTGCCACCACAGGCGGCGAGGACTGCGACCAACCGCGAACGCTCGAGATCATCGCCCGGATCGCGGGTGGCACGACTCGGCGCGGCGACCGCCTCGACGTCGGTCGGCTTGAGTACCGGTAAGTGCGTGGGGGTGATCCGGCCGCCCCCCGCGAGCAAGACCGCGCGCTCGATCACGTGCCGCAGCTCGCGGATATTGCCCGGCCACGCATGCGCGCGCAGCTGCGCCATCGCCTCGTCGGAGATCTCGGGCGTCCGCTCGAGCCGACCCGACGCGCGCTGGAGAAAGCTCTGAACGAGCGGTTCGAGATCGGCGGGGCGGTCGCGGAGTGGCGGAATTTCGAGCGTCGCGCCGGCGAGGCGGTAGTACAGGTCCTGGCGAAAGAGTCCGCGCGCGACCGAGCGTTCGAGATCGCGGTTCGTCGCTGCGATGAAGCGAACATCGAGCGAGCGTGACTTGACCCCGCCGACGCGACGCACCTGCTGCTCCTCGAGCACGCGTAGCAACTTGACCTGCAGCGCCATCGGCATCTCGCCAATCTCGTCGAGCATCACCGTGCCCTGGTCCGCGGTCTCGAGCAGTCCGACCTTCACGGCGATCGCACTCGTGAAGGCGCCGCGCTCGTGACCGAAGAGCTCGCTCTCGAGGAGTGCCTCCGACAGCGCGCCGCAATTGATCCGCAGGAACGGCTGCTTGGCCCGCCGCGAGCGGCGATGGATCTCCTCGGCCATGACCTCCTTGCCAACGCCCGTCTCGCCGATGATCAGCACGCTGATATCGCCGACGGCGAGCCGCTCCGCCGTACGGAACAGTTCTTTGGTTACCGGGTCCGCGATGATGGTGCGGGTCGTGGAAACCTCGGGAGCTCGAGCAGGTCGCGAGCAAGCGATCAGCTCGTCGCCGGTGCTCCCATCCTTGGGATACTCGGCGATCCCCCAGCGCCCCACGATCTCCCGTGCTGCGAGCGCCTCGCTGATCCGGCGCATCACGATCGAACCTTGCTCCTTGCTCACATCGAGCAGCAGCAAGTAGGCCGATGGCCCGTGAACGCCGACGACGTCGCTCGTTCTCAGTGCGGCAGCCAGGATCTGACGGCTCGCCATCTCGGCCGCGTGGCGTTCGAGCTCGAGCACGGCGACCGAAAAGCTGCGCTGGGCGCGCGCGGCACGTGCACACTCGTCGACGAGGCGCGACTCGAGCTGATCTCGCGTCCAGAACGTCCGCGGATGCACGTTGGTCGTCCGGCGCTGGATCAGCAGCGCAGCTCCGCCGACGAGCACGACATCGCCGATGCTCAGCTTGCGATCGACATTCGGCACGAGCAACGCACCCCCGACCAACGTACCGTTCGAGCTTCCGAGGTCGCGAATCGTGGGCTCGCTACCCGCGGTGATGATCGCGTGACGGCGCGAAACCAATGGATCGTCGACATAGATCTCGACGGTGTTCGATCGGCCAACGATCAGCTCACCTTTCGCGGGCAGCGAGTACGTCGCGACGAAGGTCTGAGACAAGACGAGGATCGACAGATCGAGGTCGTCGTCGAGCGCGGTGAGCGAGGCCGCCGCCGCACCCGAGAGCACGGTGACCGAATCGGCATCGGGGAGGCTATCCCAGGGAACGCCCATCGGCGCCTCAGCCTACAACACCTGACGGATCCGGGACGACACCTGGATCACCGAGTTCTTTGGTCGATAATCATTCGTGGATACAGCTGGTTAGCATTAGATCCAAACGCAGGTCGGTGCGTCTGTAACGCCCACCATGATCGACCGCCAGCGCATCACGACCCTCGGCATCACCACGGTTGCCCTCGCCTCGGTGGGCCTCGCTCTCTGGATGAAGCCGTGGGCAAGCACCTCGCTCACCGCGCCCGAGCCGGCCGTCTCGGTGCCGGGACCCGAGAAGGAACATGGTCCGCTCGAGATCAGCAGCAAGGGGCATCGGGTCGACGTCGTGTTCGCGGTCGATACGACGGGCTCGATGTCGGGCTTGATCGAAGGTGCGAAGCGCACGGTCTGGTCGATCGCATCACACATTCGCGAGGTCGATGCGAACGCCGATGTTCACGTCGGCCTGGTCGCGTACAAGGATCTCGGCGAGGTCTACGTCACGAAGGATTTCGCACTGAGCTCGGACCTCGACGCGATGTTCGCGGAGCTGTCGACCTACGAAGCGAGCGGCGGTGGCGACGAGCCCGAGGATGTCGATGCCGCGCTCGACGATGCGGTGCACAAGATGGCGTGGCGCCAGGATGCCAAGAAGATGATCTTCCTCGTCGGTGATGCGCCTCCCGCGAGCCGCGGCGAAGTGCCGACCTTCGATGTCAGCGCGCGCGATGCCGCGACCAAGGGCATCACGATCAACACGATTCGCTGTGGCACCGCGGAGAACACCAAGCAGGTCTGGCAACAGATCGCGGCGCTCAGCAACGGCGAGTTCTCTTCGATCCAGCAGAACGGTGGCGTCCAGCAGATCGCGACGCCCTTCGACGATAAGATGGCGGAGCTGTCGCGCAAGATCGATGCGACCCAGGTGATCTACGGCGACACCGCGACCCGCGGTGCGTACGAAGGCAAGATGGCAGCAGCAGCGGCGGCGCCAGCGGCCGCGAAAGCGGATCGCGCGGCGTACTACGCGAAGCCCGGCAAGGCCGGCGCTTCCCGCGATTCGGCCGACGTCGTCGCGAGCATCGCGAGCGGTGCGATGAGCGTCGACGCGCTCGACGAGTCAAAGTTGCCCACTTCGATGCATGGCAAGTCGAAACCCGAAATCGCCGCCGATATCTCGGCGAAGGCGAAAGAGCGCCAGGAAGCGGAGACCGAGCTCGCCAAGGTGGCTGTCCAGCGCGCCGAGTACCTGAAGGCGCATTCAAAAGAAGCGGGCGATGGCTTCGGCGTGAAGGTCAAGGGCACCGTCGATCGCGAGCTCGCGAAGTAACGCGGATACGCGTTTACGGACCGCGCGGGGGGTGCTAAAGCGCCCCCATGCAGTTCTCGGAGCTAGGTCTGATACCGCCGATCGCGCAAGCGGTGGCGGCGGAGGGGTATGTCACGCCGACGCCCATCCAGGCGGCGGCGATTCCACACGTGCTCGCGGGTCGCGACTTGCTCGGTCTCGCGCAGACCGGTACGGGCAAGACCGCGGCGTTCGCGCTGCCGATCTTGCAGCGGCTCTCGCACATCGCGCCAGGCAATGGTCGGCGCAACATTCGCTGCCTCGTGCTCACGCCCACGCGCGAGCTCGCCTCGCAGATCGGCGACAGCTTCCGGACCTACGGCAAGCACTTGCCGCTGCGCTACACGGTGATCTTCGGAGGTGTCGGCACGGAGGCGCAGAAGCAGGCGCTCCGCAACGGCATCGATATTCTCGTCGCGACGCCGGGTCGGTTGCTCGACCTGTGCGGGCAAGGTCTCGTCGATCTGCGCTCGCTCGAAGTGTTCGTGCTCGATGAAGCCGACCGCATGCTCGACATGGGGTTCATCCACGACGTCAAGCGCGTCATCGGCCTCCTTCCGGATCGTCGCCAGACCTTGTTCTTCTCGGCGACGATGCCGCGCGAAGCCCAGGAGCTCGCGGACCGGTTGCTCTACAAGCCGGAGACCGTGGCGGTGACGCCGGTGTCGTCGACCGCGGAGCGCGTCGAACAAGAAGTGTTCATGGTCGAGAAGGCGGACAAGCGCGCGCTGCTCAGCGAAGTCCTGCGCGATACCGCGATGAAGCGCGTGCTCGTGTTCTCGCGCACCAAGCACGGCGCCAACCGGATCGCCGAGCACCTGGTCAAGGACGGCATCGGCGCCGAGGCGATCCACGGCAACAAATCGCAGAACGCTCGCGAGCGTGCGCTCGCAAACTTCAAGGCCGGCAAGATCCGCGTGATGGTCGCGACCGATATCGCCGCGCGCGGGATCGATATCGACGAGGTCACACACGTCGTGAACTTCGACGTGCCGGAAGTGCCGGAGACCTACGTCCACCGCATCGGCCGCACCGCGCGCGCCGGCGCGTCGGGTATGGCGATGACGTTCGTCGATACCGAAGAGCGCCCCGATTGGCGCAACATCATCAAGCTCACGCGCCAAGACATTCCGGTGGTCGAGGGTCATCCGTACCAATCGCGGATCCCGCCCGGTGGTCAGCCGCCTCCGTCCCCGCCCGATGATCGCGGCCCGCGTCCGCCAGGTCGTGGGCGCAGTGGCGGCGGTGGGCGTCGCGGTGGCGGCGGTGGTGGTGGTGGAAGTCGCAGTAGCAGCGGTGGCGGCAGTCGCGGCGGCTATCGCAGCTAGTGGCGCGCGGCTTCGTCCGGCGGCACTACCCCGTGGCGATCGCGTTCGCCCTCGGTGCGCTCGTCTCACTCGTGGGAGCATTCGTCTGGTCGCAACGCTACGCGGTCAAGGCCAAGACGACCTACGAGCTCGCTCTCGAGCCGACAGAGCTCGCGACCACGCTGTACCAGAGTCTCGGAGTCGAGCTCCATCCTGGCCACACCGTCGAGGTCGTTCCGAACGGGGACGTGTTCGCGCGGATCACCGTCGAGAGCGCGAAGGCGAAGCGCAGCATCGACATCGTGATGTACATCTGGGAGCCGGGCGTGGCTTCCGCGATGGTGTCCACCGCGCTCGCGGCGCGACCGCGTGGCGTGGCGTGCCGGATCGTCGTCGATGCCTTCGGCAGCCCGACGTTCGAGCGGATTCTCCAACCCGAGCTGGTCGCCGCGGGCTGCGAGGTTCACATCTTCCGGCCGCTGCCGGGCATCGATCCGCTCGCGCGCAATCATCGCAAGATCCTCGTGTTCGACGACGAGCTCGCGATCATCGGTGGGCTCGGCGTGCGCGACGATTGGTTGGGCGATGGCGTCCATGGTGTCGGGTGGCGCGATACCGGCGCGGTGTTCACGGGACCCGCGGTGCGCGAGGCGCAGCAGGCATTCGCCGAAAACTGGCAAGAGGCTGGCGGCGCGGCGCTGCCCGCGATCGAGCTCGCGCCGTCTCCAGCGACGGGGACGGTCACCGCGGCGTGGGTCGCGAGCACGAGCTCCTCGGTCGTCACCCGAGCAGAGCGCCTCACCCAGCTCGTGATCACGCAGGCGCGCCATCGGTTGTGGATCACGAACGCGTACTTCGCGCCGTCACCGGCGATCCTGGATCTGTTGCAGCGCAAGGCCGAAGCGGGCGCCGACGTGCGCTTGCTCGTGCCCGGCGACAAGAGCGACGTACCCGCGGCGCTTCGCACTGGTCGCGAGCTGTACATCCGGCTCCGCAAATCGGGTGTGAAGATCTGGGAGTACTTGCCCGTGATGATCCACGCCAAGACCATGCTCGCCGACGACGATCTGACGGTCATCGGCTCGATCAACCTCGACCCGCTGTCGCTCAACAAGCTGGACGAGGACGCGCTCCTCGTTAAAGATCCGGCGACCGCCGCGAAGCTCGAGGCAATGTTCACCGCCGACACCGCGCTCGCGAAGGCGATCGGCCGGAACTAGTTTTGTTGTACGCTTCGAGGAATGCGCCTCGCGTTGCTCGTCCTTGGTTCGCTCGTCGCCGTCACGTCGTCCGTTGCCGCCGATGATGACTACAAACTGCCCCCGATCACGCGGCACTGGCGCGTCCGCGTCTCGATCAACGAGTCCATCGAGACGCACGGCAAGACCCAGTACGAGGGTTTGGATGACGTCCTGACCAGCAACGCCTCCTACAGCTTCGTCGTCGGGACCACCGACGACGATCTCGCGGGCAACGCCTACGCGATCTCGCAGGACGCGCAGAAAGATCTGAAGGGTGTCGAGGGCACCGGCTCCTACCACCAGAAGCAGACGTTCACGACGGCCGGTAGCTCGGTGAAGAAGTACCGGATGATCGACGGCATGCTCGATGCGAAGAACAGCAAGACCGATTGCCTCTACCAGAACGATATCTGGGAGTGCAACGTGAAGGTCGCGTTCACCGGCAAAGAGACCTGGGATCCGAATCCCACCGGCGCGGCGCCGACCGACTATCCCGCGGGCGCGATGGCTACGTTCGGCGGTGGCCGCGGGCTGCATCAGAACGAGAACTGGTCCAAGGCGATGAAGCTGCCGCACGACCGCTTCACGTTCACGACGGGGCGCGAAGTCCCGGGTCGACCGGGCAGCTCGCACAGCCTCAAGGCCTCGGTCGATATCGAGCCGCTCGACTCGGTCGGCTACGAGGCGGTGATCATTCCGGATCAGGGCTACGAGCAGTGGCTGCCCGAGGGGCCGCCGGTCGCACCGGATACTCATCAACCGAACACGCTCGGGATGCACGTCGAGCTTCGCGATGCCGCGACGCACAAGCCGAGCGCGAAATCGTTCCGTGTCCACTACGCGCTCGAGAGCTCGCGGCTCGTCGGCGATTGCATGAACTATCCAGCTGCAGGCCCGACGCCGCCGGATAAGCCCGACCTCTACTTCGAGGCTGCAAAGAATCGCGGCGGTACGGTGAGCGGCGATACGCTCGCGCTCGACCTCGCGGATGGCAAGGGTGGTGGTGCGGTCGTCGTGTCGTCTCGCGACTGGGGCGGCTACGGCAAGCTCACCGCGAAGGTCGTGGTCTCCGATGGTGCAGTTGTCTCCGCGCGCGTCGAGGGCAGCGGCAAAGAACAGCTCGCCATCCCGTTGGACGACGACGGAAATCATATCGCCGACGAGTGGGACAAGTCCGTGCAGGGCAGCCACTCCTCGGATGCCGACGACGAGAAATTTCCAAGTGGATGGGCCGCTCCAGGCGATGGCTACACGCTGTTCGAGGAGTACCGCGGCTTTATCGAAGCGGACCCGAGCGGCACGGTCGTGCCAGCGAAGGGACCCAAGAAGCGGCACGTGCGCTTCGATCCGAACAAGCGCGATGCGTTCATCGGGATGGCGGTTGCCGACAGCGTGGTCTCGCTCGGTCTCGCCGGGATCGCAAGCTGGTCAAAGATCACGACGGTCTCGGTCCACTACATCGCGGACAAGAGTCTCCTGGCCACGACGCCGGGCGACTATCCCGGCGGCCAGTTTCCTCGACGAGCGGATGTTTGGGGCGACGGGCACCCCGAGCTGTTCGGAAAACCTCAGATGGCGCTGTGGGTACAGTCGTCACTCAACCTCGGTGGCTCCCCCGCGCATACCGATCCGATTAGAGGTTCTGCACCTGCTCCGAAAGCCAATTTCGACAAGTACACCGAGTCGTACTCGAAGGTTTTCGGCAGTTTCGGCGACGTCCACGGTGTCACGCTCGACCTCGCTTCGGCGGGCAAGACCGTCAACTCGCTGATCTGCGATACCAATCCCGACTGCAAGATCCCGGTGGAGGCAGACAACCAAGAAGCCCGCGATGACTACGACGACATGCAGCGGACCTTGGGCAAGACGCTCGGCAAAGCGGAGCTCAAGAAGCGTGCGACGTGGGGAGAAACAAACAAGGTGGAGCTAAACCGACGGCTCACTCAGTTCGTGTTCATCCACGAGCTGGGTCACGCGATCGGCATGTATCACCACGGCACGCTCGACGACAGCTGGAACGAGATCCACGGCGAGCCCACCTGCCCGATGCGTTACTGGCACATGCACGACCATTTCACCGAGATCTCCGACTTCGTCGGCAACAAGTGGGATCTGACAACGGCCCCGGATGGTACGGCGTGGAGGTGGTGCAGCCAGAACGCTCCGGAGCAGCGTCTCGCCGATCACTAGACGAAGAACTTCGGGACCAGTTCGTCGGCGGGACCTGCGTGGACCTCGCTGTACGCCATCTGCGCTTCGTCGTCGATCTCGAGGTTGAGCAGGATCGTCCGCGCACCCGCATAGTCCGCCGAGCGGACGAACGATGCCGCGGGCCACACCGTGCCCGACGTGCCGATCGCGACGAACAGATCGCACTCTCGGAGCTCGGACTTCACTTCGCGTTCGGCTGCCATGGGGATCGCTTCGCCGAAGAAGATGATGTCGGGTCGCATGGCCTGGCCATCGCACATCGGCACGGTGCCGGTCGGCGGATCGGCCTCGCGACCGCAGATCTCGCACCGCCAGTGCGCGAGGTTGCCGTGATATTCGACGACGTGTTGTGACCCGGCGCGCTGGTGCAGGCCGTCGATGTTCTGCGTGACGATCATGAACTTGCCGGTGCACTTCTGCTCGAACGCGGCGAGGACTTCGTGCGCGGCGGTGGGCTCGGCGACCCGGGCCTCTTCGCGAAAGTTCCAGAACATGTCGGTGACCTCGCTGCGCCGGGTCTCGAGCGCGGCGAGCTCGGCGAGCTCCATCTTGTTCGGATCGTTCCACAGCCCGCCCGGACCACGGTACGTGGCGAGCCCCGCGGCGTGAGAGATGCCGGCTCCGGTCAGAACGACGATGTTCTTGTAGCTCGCGAGCGCCCGCACCTTAACTCCAGTCTTGGATCACAGACCGCAGCTCGCCGAGGCGCGCGCGTGAGAGCGAGCCGACGGCTGCGACGACGAGATTTTTCGGTGAGAGGACGTGCTCCGCGACCGCCTTGAGATCCTCGACCCGGACCTGCGCCATCTGCTCGAGCCGGTGCGAGAGCGACGGCGGCTCGTAGTACAGCGCGGTGCCCCCGAACCAGCCAGCCATGGAGGCGGCGTCGTCGATGGAGGCGAGCGTCTCGTAGCGATAGCGAACGCGGACCTTCGCGAGCTCGTCGTCGGTGATCTTACCAGCGCGGAGCTGATCGAGCAGGATCAGCAACTCCCTGACGAGCGTCGGGACCTTGTTGTTCGCGGTCGCGCTCGAGATCTCGAACAGCGCGGTATCGGCGAGGGGCTCGATCGCGGCGTGGACCGAGTACGCGAGGCCCTTTTGATCGGCGAGCGTGTAGTGCAGGCGCGTCGACATGCCGTCGTCCAGCACGCGGAGCAGCGCGACGAGCGAGATGTACGCGGGATCGAGCTCGGGGACCGCTCGGAACACGACGGATAGCGCGGTCTGGGAGCCGGCATCCTTGACGTGCTCGAGGATCGGGCCGCCGTGGAAGGCGGGTGCGGTCGGGACTTGAGCCCGATGACCCGCGGGCATCGCGGCCAGGGCGCGCTGGGCCTGGGCGACCACCTGCTGGTGCGTGACCGGGCCGGCAATACACAGGTTGGCGTTGCGCGCGCCGTAGAACGTCGAATGGTGGCGCCGGACGTCGGCGAGGGAGAACTTCTCGACATTCGACTTGGGGCCGATGATCCGCTGGCCGAGTGGGTGGTTCGCGAAGATCAGGCCGCGGGCGATGTCGTCGACGTTGATCTCGACGCCATGCTCGTCGTAGTCCTCGTTGATCTCCTCGAGGATGAGCCGGCGCTCGAGCTCGATGTCGTCGAATCGGGGACTCCCGATCAGCTCGCCGAGGACCCCGATGGCCTCGCCGACCAGCTCGGGCTCGAGGGCGAGCTGGTAAAGGCTGTAATCCCGGCCTGTTTCGGCATGGAGGGTCGATCCCAGCTGCTCGACCGCCGTATTGAGGGCCAGGGACGTCGGATAGCGCTCCGTGCCCCGAAACAGCATGTGCTCGGTGAAGTGCGACAGCCCGTTATCCTCGGGAGTCTCGAATCTGGACCCTACTTTGACAAAAAGTGCACACACCGCCGTGTGGAGGTGGGGGAGGGAAACCGTCGTCACGGCGAGCCCATTGTCGAGCGTCGTCGTTTCAACAGCCGGATCGAGCACGAATTCAGGCTTACCACGTGGTATCAACAGGGCGATCCGATGCTCCTCAAAAAGATCGTGATTGCCGAAGACGACGACGCCATCGCGCACATGGTCAACATGGCGCTCGGTGACGCCGGCTTCTTGTGCCTGCGCGCACGAGATGGGGAAGAGGCCCTGAAGCTCGTGAAGGCACACGACCCCGATCTGTTGGTCCTGGACGTGATGATGCCGCGCGTGGACGGTCACGAGGTCGCACGCCGCCTCAAGGCAGACGTGATGTGGTCGCGCACGCCGATCCTCATGCTGACGGCGCTCGCCGGCGTGGACAACGAAGTGACCGGGCTCGAGGCCGGCGCCGATGTCTACATGCCCAAGCCGTTCGACCTGCGCGAGTTCGGCGCGCGCTGCAAGGCGCTGATCCGCGCGGCTCGCCGCGAGCGCGATCGCAACCCCACGACGAACCTCCCCGGCTCGCGCGCGATCGACGAAGAGATCGAAGGCGCGCTCAAGAGCGGCAAGCCCACGACGGTCATCCACATCGACATCCTCAACTGGGATGCGTACGCCGATGCGATCGGCATCGCGCGCTCGGAAGACACGGTCAAGAACCTCGGCCAGTGGCTGCTCGATGCCGCGCGTAAGGCCAGCGGTGGCGGCGCGTTCATCGGCCACATCGGCGGCTCCGACTTCATCGCGGTGCTCGCGCCATCGCAGAGCGACGTATTCGTCGAGTACGCCGAGACCGCGTTCGACGCGCACAAGACCACGCTGCCGGGCGATGCGTCGTCGCTGTGGCTGGTGCTCGCGATCACGAACACCGAAGGCTTGAATCTGCAGACCGGTGCCGACGAGCTCGGCCGCCGGCTCGGCAAGGCGATGAAGACCGCGAAGGCCAACGGCAAGACCGGTCACGTCAAGTTCACGGGCTAGCGGTTTGGCCGGGCCGGGCGACGAGCACGACACCGATCCACTCGCCGATACGGCGGCCCCGGTGTCGGGCCCGTCGGGTCCGGGTCCGTCGGGAGAGTCGGGCACCAAGAAAAAGCGCGCCGTCCACACCGGCGATACCCTCGGTCGGTACGAGCTCGCCGAGGATGTCGGTGAAGGCGGCATGGCGACCGTGTATCGCGCACGGGACAAGGAGCTCCGGCGCGAGGTCGCGATCAAGGTGCTGTTCCCGCACCTCGCGCGGCGCCCCGATATCGTGCGGCGGTTCCATCGCGAGGCGCGCGCGGCCGCGGGCCTCGAACACCCGAACATCCTGCGGATCTACGACGTCGGCGGCGATGTCGAGAGCGATGACCCGCCGTTCATCGTGATGGAGCTGATCCGCGGTTCGACGCTGCTCGGCGAGATCGAGCAGCGCGGGCCGATGTTCGCGGAGGTCGTCGCGTGCGTCGGGGCGCTGCTCGCGGATGCGCTCGCCGCGGCGCACGCGGCCGGCATCATCCATCGCGATATCAAACCAGCGAACGTGCTCGTCGCGCAGGACGGCCGGTTGTTGCTCGCGGATTTCGGGGTCGCGCGGCTCGAGACCGAAGATTCGCTCGTGACCAAGACCGGCGCGCTGCTCGGTACGCCGGCGTACATGAGCCCGGAGCAGGCGAGCGGCGACACCGCGACCGCGAAGAGCGACCTCTATTCTCTCGGCGCGACGCTGTACCAGCTCGCGACCGGCACGTTGCCGTATGCCGGCTCGCAGGCAAAGGTGATGGCGCAGATCGCGACCGGTCAGCGGATCGCGGCCGTGAAGAAGCGCGCCGAGGTCGGGCCGGATCTGTCGCGCGTGATCGATCGCTTGATGGCTACCGCGCCCGCCGAGCGGCCGGCGAGTGCGAAGGAGGTCGCGCGCGAGCTCCGCGCGATCGCGGTGGCGGGCGGGCTTGGCGATCCTGCGATCGAGCTCGAGGCCTATCTGAAAGATCCGGCCGCGTTCGTCGCCGCGAAGACGCCGGCGGTCGTGGCCTCGTTGATCGCCGCGGGCAAGCGCGCGATCACCGAGGCAAAGCTGCCGCGCGCGCTAGCGATCGCGGATCGAGCGAGCGCCTTGGCGCCGAACAATCCGAGCGTGATCGCGCTCGTCACCGCGGTGACCGAGGGTGGGCGGAGCTCGGCGCGCCGGCGGGTGCTCGGGATCGCCGGCATCGTCGTCGCGTGTGCGGGCGGGGTAGCGCTCGGCGCGATGAAGGTGCTCGGTGGGCATGCGGAGCCGCTGCGCGACGCGGCGCCTAACGTAGCGCCCGATGCGACACCTGCGGTGGCGGCCGATGCGGTGGTCGCGGTCGTTCGAGAGAGGGTGCCCGAGGTCGCCGTCGATGCCGGTCCCAAGCGCGATGCGGGGCGCGTGATCGCCGCGGTGCGCGATGCAACGATCGCGGCCGATAGCGCGATCCTCGTCGAAGCGGTGCTGCCCGACGCGCACGACGCACATGTGACCGAGCCGGTCGTGATGCAGCGCGGGACGATCCGCGTGAGCAACGATACGTGGTGCGATGTCACGATCGACAAGGTGATGGTGGGGCGTGCCGACAGGGTGTACCCCGTCGACGTCGGGCATCACGTCGTGACCTGCGCGCAAGGCGGTGTCCGAGCGTGGACGCGCGAGGTCGATGTCGTCGCGCACGCAACCGCCACCGCGACCGGCACGATGCTGTCGACGTTCACGATCCACTTCGCCGTCGACGCGACGTGGAACGGGCAAACCTTCGCAAAGGGCGCCACGACCACGGCAAAGCCCGGGCAGTATTCCCTCCAAGTGGGTGACGTGAAGAAGTTCGTGGCGGTTGCCGGATCGTGCGAGATCCGCGATCGACCCGAGCTCGATTGCTACCGATGAAGCTCGTGGTCGTCGCGCTCCTCGCCGTCGGAGGTTGCTGGAGAGCGCCGCCTTCGCCGCCAGCCGCGCCTCTACCGCCGCGGCGCGCGGAGACCTGTCCGTCGGTGATCGCAGGCTCGCTCCATGATCTCGACCACGGCGACGAGCCGCTCGTAGCGGCCACCATCGTGTTCGGCACCCGCACGGATGGCACCGACGATCGACCGACGATCACCGACGAGCACGGCACGTTCATCATCGAGGATCTCGTCCAGCCGCAGCGCCACGTCGAGGTCTACTACGCGGATGTCATCGCGATGGCCCAACTCCCGGCGTGCGTGACCAAGATCATGTGGATCGGCATCCGAAGCGCTCGCAGCCTCGTGGCTCGCGCTCTCCGAAGCGTTCGGCAAGGTCGTCGACGACAACCGCGCTGACTGCGGGGTGCTCGCGACCTCGCTCGAGCAGTTCGTGCAGCAACACCGCAACGAGATCGACGAGATCCGCCAGCAGCACGCCGCGATGTCGGCTCGCGAGCGCGGACAGTTCGCGGACACCATCAAGCTAACGTTTGGCGCCCGGGACGCAGCGGTCGAGAAGCAAGCCGACGGTGTGGATGCGTGCAAGAGCGAGCCGCGCGTGCGCGCTGCCCTCCGCGATTTTGGGCGCTAACTCCAGCCGAAGGCCCGAGCTAGCTTGCCGCCAGTTACTCGAAGGCCGCCAAAGCAGGGCAGCGATGTCGTGATCCGCGCCGCAGGACCCGCGGTTGGTCCTACGATCCGAGCACTTAGCCGTGGCAGGATGGTTGCAATCGTACGGACCGAGTGACCCGCCTTCTCCTCATATCGGCGTGCTTGAGCGGGTGCTTCTACACCGACCCGATCAATCAGCGACCTTCGCTCGATATCCATCAGACGGATGTGGGCAGCGCGGTCTATCGCAACACCGCGGTCGAGTTCTCGGCGATCGCGATCGATCCGGACGGTGACCCGGTCGCGGTGACCTGGCGAGCGTACGCGTGCACGGGCTCTGCTTGCGATCCGGCGGAGTTCGACAGTGGCGCGGACACGACGTTCACGGTGATGACGCCGACGAACCGCAAGACCGGCGGCGTCTTCGACACGCTCCACATCGTGCTCGAGGCGCGCGATATTCACGGTGCGACGGCTCGCCCGAGCCAGACGCTCGATCTGAACGTGATCGATGCGCCCCCGACGCTCGCGCTGCGCAAGGAGGCGCGCAACACGTACGTCGTCGGTACCGAGATCGGGTTGTACGCGAAGGTCGGCGATGTCGACGATGGCTACGCTGCGCTCGACCCACTCGCCTGGGTGGTGCATGGACCGCCGACGATGGCGACGTCGTACACGCTCGTCGACCTACCCGTCGCGCAAGATCAGGCTGATCCCGCGCACCACCAGTTCGGCAAGACGTTTACACCGGGCGGTCTTGGCGATTGGGACGTCGAGGTCACGGCGACCGATCCGAGCGGCCTCACCGCCACCGCAGATCTACCGGTCTCGGTCGTCGCCGATCATCCGCCGTGCCTCGCGCAATGGGATCCGACCGCGACGCCGATCGCAGGCACGACCGTGCCCATGACCGATCCGACGCTGTTCCAGGTGCTGGTAGTCGCCGATGATCTCGATCCGTTTCCGTCGACGCCGAGCAGCCTCTACGGCACGACCGAGTTTCACTGGTCGATCGTGCCGCCGGGCGGCACGCGCCAGAGCCTGACCGGGGTGACCGGCAGTGGTGTCGCGCTCGATCCGGATAGCTACACGCCCGGCGATGTCGTCGAGCTGCGCGTCGAGATCCAGGATCGTAACCACACGGTGATAAATTGCCCGGAGACGGATCTCACGTGCTCGGTGATCTCGGAGCCGAGTTGCTTGCAGCGGCTGTCGTGGCGGGTCGAGGTCCGATGAGGCTCGCCAAGCTAATCGTCGTTTCGTGGGTCGTCTCGTGGGTCGCGTCGTGTGCCAGTTCGATTGGCGACCAGACCGTGCCCGACGCTCCGACGGGGGTGAGCGATGCCAGCGGTTGCGGCATCAACCTGATCTTCGATCCGGCAGTGCCGTTCAAGGGTGACCACGTCAAGGTCACCGCTCAAGCGATGACGGCCGGCGTGCTCGCGTATGCGTGGCAGCTCGACGGTGCGCCGAACACGAGCTACGAGGCCGCGGATCATTCGGCGATCGGCTTCGATGTGCCCGAAGCGGTGAGTCACACGGTCAGCGTCGACATCACGCCTTCGAGCGGATGCAGCCACCAGCAGGCCACGATCAATGTCAGCACGAACGGCGCGGTCGTGATGTATCGGATGCGCGTGATTCCGCCGGCGAACCTCGCGCCACCCCAGGAGACCTTGATCCAGATCCACGGCGGCCAGACCTCGGTGGATCGGCCGTTCTCGATCGATCCCGGCGCGATCGTCTCGGGCAGCGTGAAATCAGGATCGACGCCGATTCCAGCGTACGTGAAGTGGATCCCACTCGTCGGGCCCGCCTTCGATCTCGTGACCAGCACCGGGGCGTTCACCACACACGCGCAACTGCAGATGCACACGGTGATCGTGATCCCGCAGGACGGTACCCTCGCGCCGCGCGCATTTCCTTGGCTGCCGAGCAGCTCGGGCACGTTCACGGTCGACGCGGGCACACCGGTGACAGGCACGGTGCTCGATCGCAGCGGCGCTCCACTCGCGAACGCGCAAGTCCAGCTCGATCAGCTCGGCGTACCTTCGACGATCGCGACGACCGCCGCGAACGGCACGTTCACGATGCGCACGGCGTTCATCGCGAACCAGCCGATCACCGCGGCGATCACGCCGCCCGCGACGAGCGGACTGGCGAAGCTCACTGCGAGCGCGTTGTTCGATCTGACAGTGCCGTTGAACATCTCGTTCGCGACGAGTCCGGCGAGCTGCGATCTCGCGGGGACCCCGGTCGAGCGCGGCGGCGTGAAGCAAGCGTCGGCCGTCACCACGATCGTCGGCACACTTACCGGGGTCGCGGGCACGATCACGAATGGCGCGACGGTGACGACCGCGATCGGAAGCGTTCATGTCACCGCGATGACGAATGTCGGGGGCACGCTGCCAGCGATGCTCGTGCCACGCGCCGCGCTCTCGGCGGTGATCCTGCTCGCGGCGCAGGGCGATCTCGCGGTGACGACGTTCGATGCGTCGGCGTGCGCCGCGCAAGTGTTCGATGCGCCAGCCCGGATGACCGCGACCGGCGTGGTCGAGGGCCCAGACCTCGCGATGACCCCGCTCCCGAACACGCGTATCGAGGCGACGCCGATCGGTGCGCTCGCGCTCGCGAACCTCATCCCGGTCCAGACCACGTCCGACGCGACCGGCCACTTCTCGCTCCTGCTCGCCTCGGGCGCGCACTACGCGCTGCGGTTCTTCGATCCAGCTGGCCGCGGTTCGCCTCGCGACTTCGCCGATCAAACCGCGGCGGGCGTGCCAGCGACGGTCCAGCTCGCGGCCGCGATCGCTATCACCGGCAACGTCTCGGTCCAGAACGATCCGAACGCGATCCAGGACGCATCGGTGCAGCTCCTGTGTGCGAGCTGCACGGGGGTCGCGGCGAGCCAGCCGATCGCGCAGACCGCGACGGATATAACGGGCAACTACCGGGTCGCAGTCCCGGACCCGGGCCCGTAAGCTCGTGCCTGCTATGTCGGTGAAGCCGCTCCTCGCCTTGCTGTTCCTCGCCCGCGTTGCCCACGCCGAGCCCGAGCCGGCGCACTCCGTCGCGCTGCTTCCGCTCGACGCCGATGCAAAGCTAGAGCTCTACGGCCAGCCGGTCGCGAGCGAGCTGGCGCGTGCACTCGTGCAAGGCGGGCTCGATGTCCTGGTCGTCGGGCCGAAGATGGCGGTCCCCGAGAAGGCGCGGCTCGTCGTCGATGGGACGATCAAAGCGGGACGCGGCGACACCGTCACGTTGACCGCACGGATCCGCGATTCGCGCGACGGTACGATCTACGACACGCTCGTGGTCACCGCCGCATCGCTGACCGGGATCGATCGCGCGGAGGAGGAGCTCTCCGCGAAGGTCCTGCCCTCGGTGCGCGGTCGGCTCGCGACGCTGATCGAGGCCGACAATGCCGCGCATGCCGGCAAGCCGCCGGACCCCAAACCGGCGGTGGTGAAACCGGCCGCGCCGGCCGCCCTGGCCGTGATGTTGGCGTCGTTTCATGCCGATGCGAACGCGGGCGCATCGGGCGAGGCGCTGCGCGCGGCGCTCGCGCTCGCGTTCGTGCCGTGGGCCTCGCATCGCCATCACGATGTCCACGTCGTCGATCAGTACGTACTCGCCGGCAAGATCGCGCAGGCGGTCGTCGCGCAGAGAGCCGAGCTCGCGATGACGCTCGACGTGCTCGCGATCGAGCTGGTCCAGGCCGACCTCGCGCCGATTCCGACCGCGCGCGCCCGGGTCCGCGTTCGGATCTCGGATCCCGAGGGCATCGTGTTCGATCGCGTGATCCACACCGACACGATTGTCGGCGAGAAGGGCGTCGGCGAGAACGGTGTCGGCGAGAAGGGCGTCGATCAGCCCGCGCTGATCGCACGTGTTGCACGCGAGATCCTCTCGATCGCCGATCCTCAGGTCAGGCGAAGGATACCGAGTTGGTTCTGAAGTCACTCGCGCTCGTGATCGCGCTGGCGGGCACCGCCGCGGATCCCGACAGCACGCTGCGCGCCGCGAACGATGCGGCGATCGCGGGGGACTGGGCGCGCGTCGAGCAGCTCGTCACGCCGCTGCTCGCACCGACCACCCAGCAGGGTGCGCTCTCGAGTGTCGATCGGGCCGAGGCGGATCGGCTCGCCGGACTCGCGGCGTTCTTCACGCAGCGCACCGACGATGCCGAGCGCGATTTTGTCGCGTACTTGAAGCTCGATCTCGACGGTCATCTCGATCCCGCGCTGTATCCGCCCGAGGTCGTGAACTTCTTCAACGACGTGCGGGCGCGCCATGCGAGCGAGCTCCACGCGGTGAAGCCCTCGGCAAAGCGCTACTGGCCGCTCGCTCTGGTGCCGCCGTTCGCGCAGTTTCAGAACGGTGATCGCGTGAAGGGCATCGTGATCGGGAGCCTCCTCGGCGCGTTCCTCGCGACGAACATCACGACGTACCTCGTGCTGCGCTCGTGGTGCCACAATCCGGGCGACACCTGCGACGACTCGGGCAAGAACCACTATCGAGGCGCGCAGTCGTTGAGTGGGTGGAACACCTTCGCGGGCGTCGGTTTGATCCTCACGTATGCCTACGGCGTGTGGGATGGGGTGCGCGGTTATCGACGAACCACCCACGAGCTCGCGCCCTATGCGATCGCCACCGACGGTGGTGCATCCGCTGGAATGCTCGGTCGTTTCTGATTGCGTGGTGTAGCAACCCTGGGCTGTAGCCCCCGATGACGATAAAAGAGATCGTCCTGACGAACGAGTGTCGCCGCTAGCCCTCAGTACGCAGACCGTAGTAGATTGATCCTCGGTGAGGCAGCCCGTTCCCTTTGGGAAGTATTTGCTACTCGATCGCATCAGCGTCGGGGGCATGGCGGAGGTGTTCAAAGCGAAGTCCTACGGCGTCGAGGGCTTCGAGAAGATCATCGCGATCAAACGCATCCTGCCGACGATGGGTGAGGATCGCGACTTCATCAAGATGTTCATCGACGAGGCGAAGATCGCCGGTCAGCTCGCCCACGCGAACATCTGCCAGATCTTCGAGCTCGGTCGGATCGACGGCTCGCACTTCATCGCGATGGAATACATCTGGGGCAAGGACCTGCTCCAGATCCAGAACCGGCTGCGCAAGCTCAAGCAGCCGATGCCGATCTCGATGGCCTGCTTCTCGATCGCGAAGGTGCTCGAGGGGCTCGACTACGCGCATCGCAAGCGGGATCCACTCGGCCGTCCGCTCGAGATCGTGCACCGCGATTGCTCGCCGCAAAACGTGCTCGTCTCTTACGAGGGCGAAGTCAAAGTGATCGATTTCGGCATCGCGAAGGCGACGTCGCGAAACTCGCGCACGATGGCTGGCGTCCTCAAAGGCAAGTTCGGCTACATGTCGCCGGAGCAGGTCCGCGGGCTACCGCTCGATCGGCGCAGCGATATCTTCGCGCTCGGCACGATGCTCTACGAGTGCCTCACTGGTGATCGCCTGTTCCAGGGCGAGACCGATTTCTCGACCCTGGAGAAGGTCCGTAACGTCGACATCGTGCCGCCGCGCCAGATCAACCCGGCGATTCCGGAAGCCGTCGAGAAGGTGATCCTCAAGGCGCTCGCGAAGGATGTCGACGATCGCTATCAGTGGTGCAGCGAGATGCTCACCGATCTGCAGGCGTACCTGATGAGTCAGGACGTCGTGTACACGGCGAAGTCGCTGTCGAGCTGGCTCAAGGAAATCTTCCTGCCCGAGATCGAGCGCGAGCGTCAGCAACTCGAGCAGTACAAGCGGGTCGGTCGCGATGGCTTGATCGGCGGCCTGCCGTCGGCAGAAGCCGATAAAGATGTCGTCTCGCACCTCGGCGAGGCCGGGGTACCGGAAGGCGATGCGACCACGCTCGGTGGTCCCTCGTTCGAAGATATCGAGCAGGCGATCGCGAATAACGCGGCGCCGAATCTCGGCGAGCGCCCATCGAGTCGGCCGAAACAACGCGCCGCCTCCGACGACGGCGATTCGAACGACTTCGGTGAGGAAGCTCCGACCGAGATCTTCGGCGATTCGATCGATCCGTCGCTGTTCCCGGGGGCGTCTCCGCCGCCGGCGGCAGGTTCGCCTGCCAGCCCCTCCATGACCGGTCGTGGGCCGGCGGTGATTCCACCGCAGACCAAGCCGCCGAAGCCACCACCGGGTCGCTCGCCCACGCTGTCGCCGCCGATGTCGCGTCCGCAAGAGATTCCCGTCGGTGCGGCGCAAGCAGCCAATGCCTCGCAGAGCGGCCAGAGTGGCGCGATGCCGATGCCGATGCGCCAGAACGCGCCGAGTGGTCCGGCGCCATACGGGTCGCAGCCAGGAAGTCCCTACGATCAGCAGAGCGCGACTGGGACGCCGGGCAGCATGCCGGCGCAGGGCGGGTACAACCAGAGCGCCGCCGCGAATCGCACGGTGCTCGGCATGAGCGCGCCAATAATTCCGATGGGGGTCCAGGCGACGGGGCCGCAGCCGCTGCAGGGTCCATACGGCTACAACCCGAACGGTCCGGGCCAGCAGCCGCCACAAAACTACGGCCAGTACCCGCAGTATCAAGGTCCGGGGCCGTATCCGTCGACGTCGATGCCTGGCTACGCGCCGCCGCAACAACAGCAAGGTGGCTATCCCGGCTATCCCTCGGGGCCGTCGGGCCCTTCGGGCATGCACGGTGCGTCGACCCCGGTCGATCAGCAGGGCATGCAACCGCAGGTCGAGGGCAAGCGTTCCACGCTCGTTCGCGACATCTTGATCGGCGTCGCGATCGCGGCGCTCGTGCTCGGTGGGTTCTTCGTCGTGAAGATCTTGTTCCTCGACAAGAAGGACGAGCCCGCCGCACCCGAATCGACGATCGCGACGATCCATATCAGCATGGCGTCGGGCGGTACCGCGACCTTGCTCGTCGATGACAAGAACATCGCGACCGTGAGCGATGGCAAGGACATCCCGGTCAGCGCGGGCAAGCGTCACGTCGTGCTCGTCGGATCGAACGGCGGCAAGTGCGAGACCACGGTGACCCTCGAAGCGGGCAAGACCACACCACTCAAGTGCCAGCTCGCCGCGGCAGTTGCGCCGATGCCTCCAGTTCCCGGCTCGGGCTCGGGCTCCGGCTCGGCAACCGCACCCGCGACGGGTTCGGCGGCCGCGACAACGCCGGCGGCGGGCTCGGCTGCGCCCGTGACGCCTGCGACTGTAGCGCCTGTGGCACCTGTGACGCCTGCCGGCTCGGCTGCGGGCAGTGCCGCAGGCTCGGCTGCGGGCAGTGCCGCGCCTCTGCCGACCAAGAAGATCGAACCGAGCGCGACGACGCCTGCGACGCCTGCCACGCCGACCACGCCCCGCGTGATCCTCGGTCGCGATACACCGTCGCCGTCCGACAAGACCGTTACGACGCCGAAGACCGAGACGTCCGCAACGGTGAAGAAGCCCGACGTCAAGACCCAGACAATGCCGACCACGCCGCCGACTCCTGCCGGCGACGCGACCAAGGGTTACCTCGTGATCACGTCCAAGCCGTCGGCGAAGATCCTCATCGATGGTGTCGACACCGGGATGTCCACGCCGATCACTGGTACGCGCTTACCGCTCGCACCGGGCAAGCACAAGATCACGTTCGTGATGGGCGATGACCGCTACACGTTCCCGATCTCGGTCGCTGCCGGCAAGACCGAGCGGATCGACAAAGACCTCCAGTAGTCAATCGGCCGCGGCACGCTCCGCTTCGTTGTCGGCACGTAGGCACGGTCTGGTGACGTGCAGCGCGGATGCAAGCGCGCGCCAACCGCGCGAGCGACGCACGGCCTGGCGGTGGTGCGCGCGGCCGGCGCTGGCTGCTGCTGCTTGGCTCCGCGACGGGCGGGCTACGCCGACCCGGCCAGCAGGTAGGCACGCTCCGCTGACGTGCAGCGCGCGAGCAAGCGCGCGCCAACCGAGCGAGCGACGCACGGCCTGGCGGTGGTGCGCGCGGCCGGCGCTGGCTGCTGCTGCTTCGCTCCGCGACGGGGCGGGCTACGCCGGTGCGATTGACCCGGCCAGCAGGGACACCTGTGCCGGCCGGTCTGGCAAGACATGAGGCTGGTGCCAGGAAGCAGGGGCGGTGGAATTTACGGCTCGCCGCACCCCCGTCGTCTCCGCTCGCGCGCAGCGCCAGCGAGGCCGCGCGCGACCACCGCCGACGGCCGTGCGTCGCTCGCGCGGTTGTCATGCGCTTGCAATCGCGCGCCGCACGCCAGCTCCGCTTCGTTGTGGTTGTTGTCGTTGGTGCACCGAAACTGTGCACCGCCGCATGCTCCGCTGACGTGCAGCGCGCGTACGGCGTGCGCCGCAGCGACCAATGCGCCGCCGCGACGAATGCGCCGCAGCGACGAGTGCGCCGCAGCAACGAGGGCGCCGCAGCTACGAGTGTTTCTCTTCGTGCTGCTCGAGCTCGGAGAGCTTGGCTTCGAGCTCGGCGATGCGATCTGCGAGCGTCTTGACGTCTTTCTGGACGCCCGACCACGGATTGATCGAATGCTGGAGCGTCTCGAGGGTGCCGCGGATCTTTCCGTCGACTTCCTTCTGCCAATCCTCGAGGCGGTGCTTCGATTGATCGACCCACTCGCGAAGGACGGCGAGGCTGCGCTTCTTGTCGGCTGCTTCGTCGAGCGGGGCGGTGGGCGCGTCGTGGGCAATGGGTGCGTCGCTCGGCTCGTCGGAACCGTCTTCGCGCTTGCCCGGCAGGATGCTCTGCACGCGGCGCTGCGCCTCGGCGAACCACTGACCACCCGACTGGATGATGTTGCGCATCGCGCCGAGTGGGAGAAAGCTGCGCTGCTTCTTCTCTTCTTCGAAGATGATCTGCGCCAGGGTGACCGTCGTGAGGTCTTCCTTGGTCTTGTTGTCGACGATCTTCACGTCGTCGCCGTTACGGATCATCTCGCTGATCTGATCGAGCGTGACGTACCTGCTGTGCTCCGTGTCGTACAGCTTGCGGTTCGCGTAGCGCTTGATGATTCGAGTGTCCGGCATGGTCTCGCTCAGGCTTCGAACGTATCACGCACCGCGCCAAAGCCTCAACGTGTCACACTAATTCACCGTGGGTCCCGACCACATCATCCAGCGGCTGCGCGCCCTTCGAGATCCGCGGATGAGAGCGCTCTTCCTCGTCGAAGCATTTGGCGACGGCGAGGCAGATGCGTGGGTCGAGGTCATCACCGCGGTCATGACCCGCGCTCACTCCACCGACGATGTCGATGCGATCGAGACCCTCGAGACCATCACCCACGCCGCCGCCGAGCCGACGCTGGCCTACGAGACGAGGAAGCGCTTGTACGAAGCGGCGCTGGTCCAACAACACCCCGCGATCGCGCGGCTATTCTTGAGCGTCTCGCCCACGGTCCCGATCCCGGCGACCTTGAAGAAGCAGCTCGGTCCGGAGCGACCGCTGCGACCTACCGACCGGCCGTTAACCCTCGGCGAGCGCAAGTCGCTCGCGCGGACGCATCGTCGCGACCAGATCATCTTGTTGGTTCGCGATCCACACCCCGCGGTCGTCGAGATCTTGTTGTCGAACCCGCACGTCACCGAGGCCGACATCATCAAGATGGCGGCGATGCGTCCCGCGGTCCCGGACTCGCTCGCCAAGATCGCGAGTCATCCCCGGTGGTCGGTGCGCCACGCGGTGAAGCGCGCGTTGGTGCTCAACCCAGCCACGCCGCTCGCTGATGCGATCCGGATCGCGACGACGTTGAAGGCCGCCGAGCTCAACGAGCTCGCCGCCGATCACTCACTGCCGGAGCTGCTGCGCCAACATGCTGCTGAAGTGCTCAGCAACGTGTTCAGCAACGTGGCGCTGCGCCCGCAGAGCTAGCTACGCTTCTTTGTTCTTCTTGCGACGGACGACGACTTCTTCCCATTCGCCGTCCTCGCTATCGCTCGACTCGATCTGCTTGGACGATGCGCCGGCGACGGCTTTGACAGCGACTTTCGCGTCCTTGTCGTCGTCGCCGTCCACGTTGGAGGCCTTCTTGAAATTCTTGATGCTGCGACCGAGTGCATCGCCAATTCCCGGCAGCTTGTTAGCGCCGAAAACGACGAGGACGATCAATAAGATGATGATGAGCTCGCCCATTCCGGGCATTGGCATTCTCCTTGTGGTCTCGCGAGACTAGCACGCTCGTCGGGCCCCGCTTAAAAACAACCTGAAAACTTGGTGAAAGCTGCGACGCAACCGTATGTTCGCGGCATGCGCGCGCTGCTAATCGTGCTCGCGGGGCTTGGCACCACGGCAGCGTACGCCGATCCCGCCCCACCCGCGGACGTCCATGCGGGGGCGCAGGCCGTCCCTCCGGTCCGCCCGGGCGAACCGCAGCTGACGCAGGATCTCGAGGCTCGACACAACATCCGCGGCTGCAATGCCGGCGAGAGTTGTGCTCGCCAGACCGACGTGCTGCGCGAGTTCGAGATCCAGCAGTTTCCGCGCGCCGGCGCGAATCCGTGGATCGACGAGCGCACCGCGCCCTCGAGCCGCGTCGAGGCGAGTGCATCGGGCGCGAAGAAGGTAAAACGCCCCAGCGAGCTGCGCCCGGATCAGCCGTGGCTCGACAAGCTCGAGCTGCCGGACCTGCCGGTCACCTGGACGCAGAAGCTCGTCGACTATCTCGTCTTCTATAAGGACGATCCGCGCGGTCGCTCGATCATGGCGAGCTGGCTGGTCGCGCAGGGCCGCTATCGCGACCTGATCGTGAGCCATCTGCGCAAGGCGCACTTGCCGGAGGACTTGCTCTACGACGCGATGATCGAGTCGTCGTACGACAACGAAGATTCGTCGTATGCGGGCGCGCTCGGGCTGTGGCAGTTCATGCCGCAAGGCGGCAAGATCTACGGGCTGCGCATCGATCGCTGGGTCGACGAGCGCAAGGATCCGCTGCGCTCGACGATCGCGCAGATGGACTACTTCGCGGACCTCTACCAACGTTTCGGCGATTGGCACATCGCGCTCGCCGCGTTCAACGCCGGCTACGGCGCGGTGCTGCGCTCGATCGCTCGCTACAACACGAACGACTACTACGCGCTGTGCGACTACGAGAATGGCCTGCCGTGGGAGACCTGCCTCTACACGCCGAAGGTGCTCGCCGCCGCGATCGTCGGCCACAACCGCGCCGCCTTCGGCTACGCCGACCTCAAGGAGCTCCCGCCCGAGCAGTGGGACGAAGTCGCGGTCCCGACCTCGCTCACGTTCGGCATGATCGCGCGCGTCGCGGGGAGCGACGAGGCCGCGATCAAGCGGCTCAACCCGCAGCTCCGCCGCGGCCGCACGCCGCCGGGCGAAGCCGGCTACATCGTGCGCGTGCCGGTCGGCGCGAAGCCCGAGTTCGCCAAGAAGCTCGCCGAGCTCGAGACCGAGTGGAGCGGCTACGACGCGTACGTGCTCGCGCATGGCGAGCGACTCGAGGATGTCGCGACCACCTATGGCGTGTCGCTCAACCAGCTGCGCAAGCTCAACGGCGTCGATCGCGAAGCCGAGCTCGAGGGCGGCACGCTACTCGTGGTGCCGAAGGTCGCCGAGGATGTTCGCGCCAAGAACAAGGCCAGGGCGAAGGCCAAGCTGCTCGGCTCGGGGGTCGATCAAAAAGAAGGCGAACAGCTGATCGTCGCGATCCCCGACAAGGACTTCGTCGTCGACAAGAAGCAGCGCGTGTTCTACCGCGTGGTCGCGGGCGACAGCGTCGCGAGTGTCGCGAAGGCATTCGCGATCACGACCGACGAGCTCCGGGCGTGGAACGGCCTCGATGCCGACGGCAAGCTCCATCCCCGGATGGTGCTCGTCGCGTGGGTCGCGCCGCAGTTCGATGCCCACAAGCACGAGGTCGACCTGCTCGACGAATCCTCGCTCGTGGTCGTGACGCGCGGCTCGCCCGAGCACCTCGATCTGTCCGAGTCGCGGACCGGCCGCGTGCGCACCGAGTACATCGCGAAGGAGAAAGAGAAGCTCAGCGACATCGCGAAGAAGTTCGGTATGGGCTCGCACGACCTCGCGCGGATCAACCGGATCTCGTACGACACGGTCCTGGACAAGGGCCAGTCGTGCATCGTGTACGAGGTGAAGGATCCGGGTCGCAGCAAGCGCGCCGACGAGCAGTGGCACAAGATCCCGCGTGCGCGTCGCGGCAAGGTCGCGACCGAGCGCGCGCAGCGCACGGCGAACAAGCCAGACGATGCGCCCGTGACGAAGCCAGGTCAGACCGACGAGTAGAGGCGTTTTCGGTCGGTCGTCGACGCGACCTGTGCGAGTATTTCACGATGAAATATGCAGTTCTCTTAGTGGCAGCGATGTTGGCAGCGTGCGGCGGCGACGACGGTGGCAGCGTGACCGTGGACGCCGCTGGTTCGGGTTCCGGTTCGGGTTCGGGGACGAACACGGTCACCACCGTGTCGTGCACCGGTGCGACGATCGCGGCCACTGTCACGACCATGACGGGCACGAACGCTTACATGTACTCGACGTCCACGGCCCCATCGATTTCCGTTGGCGGCATCGTCGAGTTCAAGACGTCCACGAACCACGATGTGAATCCGTCGACCGGTACCACGCCAAGCGATCCGGGCCTCAAGGTCGGCTTCAGCGCTGATGTCTGTTTGAAGTTCTCGAAGGCCGGAACCTTCAATTTCTACTGCTCGGTGCACACCTTCATGGGCAAGGTCACCGTCAACTAGAAATCGAAGCCGGCGGACATCGAGAGCGTGGTCTGCGCTTTCGCGGTGTCCTTCGCATCGCACTCGCTGGTGGTCGACATCGCGGTGCACGCGACATTCGTACCCGCGCGATCATCGATCGAGGTGCCGGCGAGCGCGAACTGCGCTTCGAGCGTGAGCTGGAAGACGTAGTACTGGAGCTTCGTCCCGACGAAGAACCGGTTGCGATAGATCGTGTCCTGATCCTTGAACACGAAGTTGTTCATCGCATCGGCTTCGTTGCCCGGGGTGAGCGGATCGATGTTTGGCGTGCCGTCGATGACCTCGGAGCGCGGGATGATCATCAGCAGGTCCCAGCCCGCGAAGGGATCGAGCCGCCACGTGCCGCCGATGCCGAAATGCTTCGAGACCTCGAGATCGAGCGAGGCGGTCGTCAGATCGAGCTCGCGCTGATTCATCAGGCGCGAGACCGCGCCGCGCACCGCGAAGCTCGGGAGGGGCAGATCGTGATAGCCCTCGTGGAGCGCGAGCTTGCCGTAGAACTGGCCGGTCCACAGGTGCGAACCCACGAGGTGAACCGCGCCAGCACCGACCTCGAACGACGGGACCGGCAGCCACAGGCCCTTGCGCGCGAAGAAGCCGACGGTCTGGAGCGACGACGGATGATCGGCGCCCGCGAGCACGCGCCAGTAGTCGGCGCCGCTGTCGATCGTGGTGCTCGAGGCGTCCACCGTCATCTGGAAGCCCGAGAATCCGAGCGAATCGGCGGGCGTCAGGAGGTGCGGCGCGAGCGCGGTGCCGAGCTGCGAGGCAAGCGCACGGAAGGCCAGGTTGTCACCGACCGTGCTGGTCGAGGTGCCCGTCGCGTCGGTGATGTGGGTCCCGAGCCGAGACAGGACGATGTCATTGGAGTCCGCGCGGGCCGCGCTGGCCCACAGCAGACATGCCGACGCGAACATCGTGCGCGCTCCGGCTCGCATGGTCGCGAGCGTAACACGTGATACACACGCCACATGGCCGCGTACGCCACGATCCTCGTCGAAGATTCCGGTCCCGTTGCTCGCGTGACGCTGAACCTCCCCGACAAGCGCAACCCGATCAGCCCGGCGATGTGTGGCGAGCTGCTCGCCGCGTTCAAGTTGGTCGCGGCGAACGTGATCGTCCTGACCGGCGCCGGCAAGGTGTTCTCGGCGGGCGGCGACCTCGCCGGTATGCAGCCCGGACCGGGTGCGATTCCACCGGCGAGTCTCGTCGAGCTATTCACGGGGATGCACGATCTCGGCAAGCCGATCATCGCGATGGTCAACGGCCACGCGCTGGCCGGTGGCCTCGGCCTGATGGTCGCGTGCGATCTGGTGATCGTCGCCGAGGGTGCGCAGCTCGGCACCACCGAGATCGCGGTCGGGCTGTGGCCGATGATGATCACGGCGGAGCTCGCGCGCTCGGTCGGGCGCAAGCGCGTGCTCGAGATGATGCTCACGGGCACGAAGATGTCGGCCGCCGAGGCGGTCGCGTGCGGGCTCGCGAACCGCGTCGTGCCGGCGGCAGATCTCGAGGCCGAGACATCGAAGCTCGCGAACGAGATCGCGGCGCGGAGCCCCGCGGCGATCCGGCTCGGCCTGCAGGCGTTCTATCGCTCGCAGGACATGGAGCACGAGCCGCAGCTGCGCTACCTGCAAGGTGAGCTCGGGCGGGTGCTCGCGCTCGAGGATGCGAAGGAGGGCATCTCGGCCTTCCTCGGCAAGCGCGAGCCGGTGTGGAAGGGCCGCTAGGTGGCGGTCGTCCGCATCGACCACGTCCAGTTCTCGATGCCGCCCGGCAGTGAAGCGGCGGCGCGACGGTTCTATGCCGAGATCCTCGGATTCGTGGAGGTGGCGAAGCCCGAGGCGATGCGGGTGCGCGGCGGGATGTGGTTCGCGGAAGGAATCCATCTCGGCGTCGAGCCCGACATGAGGCCGCTCGTCAAAGCGCACGCGGCACTCGTAGTCGATGACCTCGACACCCTCGAGGCACGGCTGCGAGCGGCTGGCTGCGAGGTGCTACCGGCGACCGAGCTTCCGGGGGTGCGGCGGTTTCACACGCGCGATCCATTCGGCAACCGGATCGAGCTTGTCGCAGCGTGATCGCGTGGACCTCGCATCCGGCAAAGCGCCGGCCGAAGGACGCGATGCTCGCGGCGTTCGTGATCACGCTCGCGACATACGCGGTGCTTGTCTCGATGCGCTCGGCCTGGCTCGCGGCGATGTGCGCGGTGTTGCTCGTGCTCGCCGCTGCGCCGTTTCTGTTCCGGACGCACTACCGGATCGATGACGAAGGGATTCGCGCGCGCCGTGGCTTCGTCACACGCGCGCGCCCGTGGGCCCAGCTGCGCCGGCTCGAGGTCGGTACGCGCGCGGCGCTCGTGAGCCCGTACAAGCAAGCGCGCTGGTTGGATCGCTATCGCGGCATGACGATCTACTTCGACGGTAGCGATCGCTGTGCCGTCGTGCGCCTGCTCGAGAAGAACGTTGCCGCTCGATGACAAAGACGGCGTGATGCTCGACGAGCTCGCCGATGCGATCGTTTCGCGGCGGCTCGCCACGGCCGCGTTGTTCTTCCTGGAATCGATGCGACCGCTCTCGTTCATCGGCAGCCAGATGATGGTGTTCTTCCGGCCGTTCGTGGCGCTGGTGTGGGCCAATCCCCTCCGTTGGGACCACCTACAACGCGTGCTCGAGCACCGCGACGGCGTCGAAGCCCTGGCGATTCGCCTCGAAGCGCGGATGTAACCCCCGTCCGCGCGGACGGTACCGCGGGGTACCACGGGGGAGGCGTGCATTGGGATGTCGGCGTTCCAGCGAGCCACGTGGATTCGCGGACTTGCGATGGCACTCCGGTTGCTCTTGTCAGTCACCATGAAGGCACTCAACGTCATGCGGTTCTCCTCCCTTATGTTTGTCGGTTCTTTGCTCGGCGCGGCTACCGGCTGCAACAAGCAAGACGGCAGCGGCACCGATAGCGCCGAGGGCGCCGTCGATTCCTCGGACTCGGTCTCGGCCGAGGGCAACTTGATCGCGGCGAACGTCGATGGCACGACCACCACGGGCGCGGTCGCACTCACCAGCGACCAGCTCGCGACCGCGATCGCCGCGAACATCACGGCGAAGTGGACGGGCGGCTGTGCGGTCGTGACCTCGAGCGGCGCGAACATCACCGCGACCTACAACAACTGCAGCGGTCCGCGCGGCCTCGTCAACGTCGATGGCCAGCTCGACATGACGGTCTCGGTCTCGCTCACGGGCGCCATCGGCATCCACGCGACCGCGACCAACTTTCAGGTCAACTCGGCGTCGCTCGATATCGATGCCACCGCGACGTACGCCCAGAGCGGCACCTCGCGTTCGCTCACGGTGATGACCGAGGGCTCGGGCACGGGCCCGCGCGGCAACTCGATCGATCACAAGGGCGACTACACGTTGACGTGGGATCCCTCGACGTCGTGCGCCTCGATCGACGGCACGTGGTCGACCGACTTCTCGAATGCTTCGGGCGCCGCCTCGCGCTCGAACGACGTCAACTTCTCGAAGTGCGCCGGCGCGTGCCCGTCTGGCACGATGACTCATCACTATCTCGGTGGCGCCTCGCTGACGCTGACGTTCGACGGCACCGCGGTCGCGACCTGGTCGGCTTCGACCGGCGCGTCCGGCAGCGTCGCGCTCACGTGCCACTGAGTGTAGGCTCGCGCGTGTGAACATCGATCCGGAGGCCGTGCGCAGTGTCATCGCGACGGACTGCGGGTCGACGACGACCAAGGCGATCCTGATCGAGAAGAACGAGCGCGGCGAGTATCGCCTCGCCGCGCGCGGTGAAGCGCCGACCACGGTCGAGGCGCCGGTCGAGGATGTCACCCGCGGCGTCGTCAATGCGGTGCGCGAGATCGAAGAGCTCCGCGGCCGGAAGTTCCTGCGGGCCGATGCGACGATCCAGCGGCCGCAGACTGGTGAGGTCGGGACCGACGTGTACATCTCGACGTCGTCGGCAGGCGGTGGCCTGCAGA
>JANXOP010000275.1 GCA_025357755.1 Kofleriaceae bacterium
CAAAGTTCCTAGAGATATTCTAAGAGATGCACGAGTGGCATTCGAACTTCGAATACGATCGCCTGGGCTTCGACGATCAGATCGAGCACCTGCTCGAGGTCGCGGTGCCCAAGCTCAAGCTGCCGGTGCGTCCGGGTCGCAACATCGCGACGCTGATCGAAGTCGCGGCGCGCAACCAGCTGCTCAAGTCGCAAGGCATCCACTCGGCGCGCGCGTTCCGCGATCAGCTCGATCACCTACGCGAGAACAATCGCGAGGCGCATGATCGGCACCTCTCGGACGCGGTCGAATAAGCCGTGCAGATCGTGATCGTCACGGGGTTGAGCGGAGCGGGCAAGAGCACCGCGTTGCGTGCGCTCGAGGATATCGAGTTCACCACCGTCGATAACATCCCGGTCCCGCTTGTGCCGCAGTTGGTCGATCACCTCGCGCACGAAGGCGATCGCGACAAGCTCGCGATAGCGATCGATGCCCGCCAGCGCAAGAACCTCCCCGCGTGGCACGAGACCATCTCGCGGCTACGCAGCTCGGGTCATCGCCTCGAGGTGATGTTCCTCGACGCGAGTGACGAAGTGCTGTTGCGGAGGTTCTCCGAGACTCGCCGCCGTCATCCGCTCTCGGGCGACGATCTGACCGAGGGCGTCCGACGCGACCGCGAGGTCATGACCGACCTCCGCGACGGCGCCGCCATCGTCGATACGACGAACCTCAACATGCATCAGCTCAAGGCGATCATCCAGGATCGCTACGGCGGCACCGGGAGGCTCGCGGTGACGTTCGTCTCGTTCGGCTTCAAGCACGGCCTCCCGCTCGAGTTCAACACCGTGTTCGATGTGCGGTTCCTGCCGAACCCATACTTCGAGCCTTCGCTCACACACCTCGACGGTCGCGATCCTGAAGTCGCGAAGTTCGTGCTCGGGTCCGATGGCTCGGAGCTCGTGCGTCAGGTCGAGAGCCTGCTGCGGTTCCAGCTCCCTCAGTTCCAGAAAGAGGGCAAGCTCTACGTCACCGTGTGCGTCGGTTGCACAGGTGGTCGTCATCGTTCGGTTGCCGTCGTCGAAGAATTGCGGCGCAGGCTCGGGTCGGAGTGGGACATCCTGGTTCGCCATCGCGATGTGGATCGTGATCAAGGTCGTGGGATGGAGAGGAGTCGCTAGTGGCCGACACCGCGCAAAAGACAGTGCTGATCATCAACGAGCGAGGCCTGCACGCGCGGGCCGCGACGAAGCTCGTCCAGCTCGCCGCCAAGTACCCTTGCGAGGTCATGCTCGAAAAAGAGGGGCACGAGGTCAACGGCAAGAGCATCATGGGCGTGCTCATGCTCGTCGCGAGCAAGGGCACCACGCTCGTGGTGAAGGCCAAGGGCGACAAGGCCGACGAAGCGGTCACCGAGATCCTCAAGCTGATCAACGACAAGTTCGGCGAGGATCTCTAGCGGTCCGTGAGCGAGCCCAGGCCTGAAATTCGACGCACCGGGTTGGGCGTCTCGCCCGGCATTTCGTTCGGCCGCGCGTATCTCATCGGTCGCGATACGCTCAAGGCGCCGCGCCATCACATCGAGCCCGACGATGTCGATACCGAGCTCGCGCGGTTGCACAAGGCGATCGCGCTCTCCGACAAGCAGCTCGCCAAGATCAAGGAGAAGCTCGCCTCGGAGAACGAGAGCGACTACCACATCATCACCGCGCACCAGATGATGCTCCATGACGAGCACCTCGTCGGTGCGGCGGTCGAGTACATCAAAGAGAACAGCATCAACGCCGAATGGGGCCTGCGCCGCGCCGTCGACGATATCCGCGCGGTGTTCGATTCGATCGAGGATCCGTACCTTCGCGAGCGCAAGAGCGACGTCGAGTTCGTATTCGAGCGCGTGCTCCGCAACCTGCTCGGTCGCGAGACCGGCCCCTTGGCGCCGCCGCCCGATGCGGTCGTCGTCGCGTACGACCTGTCTCCCGCGGATACCGCGCAGCTCCACAAGGCCGCGGTCTCGGGGCTGATCACCGACGCGGGCGGCAAGACCTCGCACACCGCGATCATCGCCCGCGCGCACGAGATTCCGGCCGTCGTCGGCCTCGAGGACATCACCGAGGTCGTCGAGACCGATGACTTCCTCGTGATCGATGGCGCGACCGGCGTCGTGATCGTGAATCCTTCGGCCGCCACGGTCGCCGAATATCGCGAGGAGCAACGCCGCCAGGTCGCGGCGGGGATGCACCTCCACTCGATGAAGGATCTGCCGGCGCGGCTACGCGACGGCGTCGATATCCAGCTGCTCGCGAACATCGACGGCCCCGACGAGATCGATGCCGCGCTCGACTACGGCGCCGTCGGCATCGGCCTCTATCGCACCGAATATCTCTACATGACGGGCGAAGCGCTGCCCGATGAAGAGAAGCACTACCAGACCACGCTCAAGCTGCTCGAGAAGATGAAGGGCCGGCCGGCCACGATCCGCACGTTCGATCTCGGTGCCGATAAGCTCGCGAAGTTCGTCGAGGAAGCCGACCTCGACGAGGCAAATCCCGCGCTCGGCCTGCGCTCGGTCCGGCTGTGCCTCAACGATATCGGACGCGAGCTCTTCCGCGCCCAGCTCCGCGGCCTCTTGCGGGCCTCGGCCCACGGCCCGATCAAGTTGATGTTCCCGATGATCTCTGGCATCTCGGAGCTCCGCGCGGTCAAGGCGATCGTCGACGACATCAAGATCGAGCTACGGACGAAGGGGCAGGACTTCGACGAGCAGATCAAGCTCGGCATCATGATCGAGATGCCGTCAGCCGCGCTCACCGCAGATCTATTGTCGCGCGAGTGCGATTTCTTCTCGATCGGGACGAACGACCTCATCCAGTACACGATGGCGGTCGATCGCGTGAACGAGTACGTCTCGTACCTCTACGAGCCGCTCCATCCATCCATCCTGCGGCTCGTCGGCATGGTCGCCGAGGCAGCGCGCGCGGCGAACATCCCCGTCACGGTGTGTGGCGAGATGGCGGGCGAGCCCATGATCGCCGCGGTGCTCATCGGCCTCGGGATCCGCGAGCTGTCGATGAGCGCGGTCTCGATTCCCGAGGTCAAGGACGTGATCCGCCAGATGGCGGTCGCGGACGCGGAGCGCCTGATCACCAAGGTGAAGACGGTCTCGACCGCCGCCGAGGTCCGCGCGATCGTGAGCGCGTACATGTTCGCGATCTCAGCGCCGCCGAAGAAGCCGAGCTAAGCTCGGCACCGTGAAGTCCTGGCTGGTGGCAGCCGCCTTGCTGATGGCGGTCTCACGCGCACACGCCGGTGATCCCGATCGGGTCTACAAGACCGTCGAGACCGATCACTTCATCATCTACTACTGGGAGCCGCTCGATGACGTCGCGCGCCGGGTCGGGGTGGTCGCGGAGCGCGCGCATCGCGTGCTGTCGCCGGCTCTCGACAAGGTGCCGACCGAGAAGACCGTCGTGTTCCTCGCCGACGATACCGACTCGGCGAACGGCTTCGCGACGACGTTGCCGCGCAACATGATCCAGCTCTACGCGACAGGCCCGGACGGGTTCTCGGAGCTCGACGATCACGAAGATTGGCTGTACGGCCTCGTCGCGCACGAGTACACGCACATCCTTCACCTCGACACCTATGACGGCCTCCCTACGATCTACAACTCGATCTTCGGCAAGACCTGGTCGCCGAACCAGATCATGCCGCGCTGGATCATCGAGGGCATCGCGGTCTACGAGGAGTCGAAGCGCTCGGCCGGTGGTCGCAACCGCGGCACGCGGTTCGATTCGTACATCCGGATCGCGCGCCACGCGAAGGTCGATCTGCGGCTCGACGAGATCTCTGGTAATCCCCGCCAGTACCCTCGGGGTAACGCAGCGTACGTGTACGGCTCGCACTTCTTGCGCTACGTGTTCGATCGCTTCGGCGACGACAAGCTGCGCCAGATGTCCCACGTGTCGGGCTCGTGGGCGACGCCGTTCGCGGTCAACCGCCAGATCGCGAAGACCGTCGGCAAGCCGTTCACCGAGCTCTACGACGACTGGAAACACTACCTCCGCGACAAGTACGGGCTCGAGGAGATGGCGGCCGAGCGCCGCGGCTTGCGCACCGGCCGCCAGCTCACGCACTCGGCAGAATCGCAGCTGCTCCCGCACTACTCCGCCGACGGCAAGGAGCTCGTCTGGCTCTCGTACGATGGCTACACGCTGCCCACGGTCAAGGCGATGCCGGTCGGCGGCGATGAGGCGCGCGCACGCGAGGTCGTCCAGATCGATGCGATGGGGCCGTTCGATCTGCAGAGCGACAACTCGATCGTCTACGAGCAGGGCAGGCAGTACCGCCGCGACTACTCGTTCGAAGATGTGTTTCGCTTCGACGCTGCGACGCGCCAGACCATCCGCTTGACCACCGGCAAGCGCGCACGCGACCCAGCCGTGTCGCCGGATGGCCGGCGCCTCGCCTACTCGCGCAACGATCACTCGCACAGCGTGCTCGCGGTCCAGGCGCTCGTACCTGGAGCTCCGGACTCGGTCGTGTACTCCGGCGATCGCTACGACGAGGTCTATCAACCTGCATGGTCGCCGGATGGATCGAAGATCGCGTTCTCCGCGTGGCGCCGCGATGGCTATCGCGACATCCTGATCACCGAGCTCGCCTCGGGCAAGACGGTCGCGGTCACGAACGATCGTGCGGTCGACATGTCGCCCTCGTGGTCGAGCGATGGACAGCTCTTGTTCTTCGATAGCGATCGCACGGGCATCTCGAACATCTTCGCGTTCGACCTGCTCGCCGCGACGACATGGCAGGTCACGAACGTCCTCGGTGGAGCGTTCCACGGCAAGCCCTCGCCCGATGGTACGCGGCTCGCGTTCGAGAGCGCGGCGCCGATGGGCGGCTACGACCTCTTCGAAGTTGCGCTCGATCGCGCGGCGTGGCTGCCCGCGCGCGCGTTCGTCGACGACAAACCGAACCCTCTCCGCATCCGCGACGACGAGGTGCCCGTCTCGCCGCCGCGCTTGTACCGTCCGCTCGAATCGCTCGCGCCGCAGGTGTGGACCCTGACGACCGACACCGCGTCGCGCTCCGCCAGCATCCAGACCAGCGGTGCCGACGTCGCCGGGTTGCACAACTACGCGCTCGCGGTCGGTCTCGATGCCGACAACGGCGATACCAACATCGGCGCTTCGTACGCGTACACCGGTTGGCGGCCCTCGGTGCGGCTCTCCGGTGCACGCACGCTGGTGACCCGCGGTGGCTGGCGCGTCGATGGCCTCAACAAGAACTACAAGGAAGAAGACTGGAGTGGCACGCTGTCGCTCGGTATTCCGTTCGAGTCGCGGCCGAGCTCGTCCTGGACGCTGTCGTTCGACTACGACACCGATTACTACCGGCTCGTCCAGCCGCCAGCGATGTCGCTCGATCCCGATCAGCGGGTCTCCACCCATCCGCCGACCGACTATCTCCAGGCGGGCGTCGCAACACGCCTCGGGTTCTCGCGCGTACGCGGCACCACGTTCGGCCTCGGCTCGCAGGACGGCTTCGATGCGAGCGTCTCGCTCCGCCTCGATCATCCCGATTTCGGTGCGAAGTATCGCGCGGTCACGGTGAGCTACGCGTTCGACGTGTTTCAACACTTGTGGGGAGTCACGCCGGTGATCGCGGCACGGCTCGTCGGTGCGGTGCGCGCCGGTGATCGCGTCACGACCGGGAGCTTCGCGCTCGGTGGCGTACCCGCGCAGGACATCGCGATGTCGATCGTGAACTCCGCGCGGAGCTCGTACATCGGCTATCTCCACGGCTATCCGACGCGCACGGTCGCGGGCAATCAGTACCACTTGCTCAACCTGGAGTACCGTCAGGAGCTGTGGCGCATCGAGCACGGCCTCGGCACGTTGCCGATCTACATCCGGCGCCTCCACATGGGCGTGCTCTCCGATGTCGCGACCGCCTTCGACACCACGTTCGACGCCGCGAAGAACACGCGCTGGTCGTTGGGCGCCGCGCTCCGGCTCGACGCGTACTTCGGGTTCTTCGTCCCCGGCACGTTCGAGCTCGGCTACTCGCACGGTATGATCCAGGGCGGCATCGACGAGACCTGGTTCTTGCTGACGGGGAGTTTGTGAAGCCGCTGCTGGGTGCCGAGGTCGCGGTCGAGGTCGCG